>NZ_JAKJSN010000043.1:0-52036 GCF_050337005.1 Photobacterium japonica
ATACAACACCCAAGGGGTTTTATCTCGCAAGAGACGACGGACTCCACAAACACTTGAATCGTGTATTGAGAACAAAACTAGTTAACTTTTCCAGATTGCTATTTACGGCCRTGAGGCGGTAAATAAACCGAATTTGCTTGGCGACCATAGCGTTATGGACCCACCTGATCCCATGCCGAACTCAGTAGTGAAACGTAACAGCGCCGATGGTAGTGTGGGGTCTCCCCATGTGAGAGTAGGACATCGCCAGGCTTCAAACTTAAGATACTTGTTCTGAACGACAGGTGTCGGATAAARMGAAAGYTTTATCTCCGTGTGGAGCGGTAGTTCAGTTGGTTAGAATACCGGCCTGTCACGCCGGGGGTCGCGGGTTCGAGTCCCGTCCGCTCCGCCACTTTATTCAGACAAAGTTAAGTCTTTAAAACAACTACAGGGGTGTAGCTCCAATTGGCAGAGCAGCGGATTCCAAATCCGCGTGTTGGGAGTTCGAATCTCTCCACCCCTGCCACCTTTAAAGCCTCAGCAGAAATGCTGGGGCTTTTTTACGTTTGGTGTTTTGTGGTGGTGAATATTTCAGAAATTGGCAGAGCCGCGGATTCCGCCACACCGAACATCAGCACGTGTTGGGTGCTGGAACGCCAGCCCGGTCGAATCTCTGGAATGCCAGCCCAGTCCACCCTTGCCACCTTTAAAGCCTCAGCAGAAATGCTGGGGCTTTTTCACGTTTGGTGTTTTGTGGTGAATATTTCAGAAATTGGCAGAGCCGYGGATTCCGCCAYACCGAACATCAGCACGTGTTGGGTGCTGGAACGCCAGCCCGGTCGAATCTCTGGAATGCCAGCCCAGTCCACCCCTGCCACCTTTAAAGCCTCAGCAGAAATGCTGGGGCTTTTTCACGTTTAGRCGTTTTGTCGAGTGTCTCGCCAAATGGCAGAGCCGYGGATTCCGCCATACCGACGATCAGCGCGTGTCGGGCATTCGGCTCTCTCCCTCTCTTTCTCTATCTAATAATGCGATCTTAGTGTGCAGTAACGTGTGAGATTGAATCGCAGACGCGATGGCACACATCTAAAGGTCGTGCTAAATCATGAATTTACTCTTACAAAAAGCACCTTGAGCGCATGATTTTGCAGGATAATGAGTGGTGAATTAACGGAGAAATGACAAAATGGACTGCAGAAAAGGCGTGTTAAATGGTAAGGTGTGGCCTTTCCGCGTTAGAAAAAAGGGGCTAAACCATGCCGCATCTTCGTTTTCGAGCCGTAGAATTTGATCATCTAAAAGTCTTATCAACTCAGTTAGTGGATGATTTGCTGCCACTGATGGCGTGTCCGCGTGAGGATTTTACGCTAGAACATATTACCACTACCTTTATCTTTGATGGTGATGTATCAGAAGCTTACCCGTTTGTGGAAGTGTTGTGGTTTGATCGTGGCCAAGCGGTGCAAGATGAGGTCGCGCAGCTGATCACCGCCGCTGTGCGACAGGCACTGCATGAGCCTCAGTTAGATGTCGCGGTGATCTTCACCCCGTTAACCCCCTTTGCGTATTACGATAACGGCCAACACTATTAATTGTGTCTTGGTGTTATCTCTCCGTTTATTTCCCTCGTTGTTGATTATTGAATATAGGTAAAGCATGGCGCGTTATACCAAAGTAGCGGCTGGCATAGGTGCCATTGCTGGCGCATTAGGGATCAGTGCATTAAATTGGTCGTTTGATGTTTCAGAAGTGCCAGAAGTGAGCGCCAATGTGTTGGCTCCGACGTTTTCTTACACCTGTATTCACAGTGAAATGGCGCAACCGTTGGATGACCATGGTGATTTAACGGTATCTGTGTGGAACATCTATAAACAGCAAAAAGACAACTGGCGTAGTGAGCTGGAAAAAGTCACGCAAGATAGCCGCTTAGTGTTATTACAAGAAGCGAGCTTGAATGTACCGCTAAAAAATTACTTAGATACTGCACACTGGAAAGTGCGCATGGCTAATGCATTTCGTTTCCTTAATACGCCTGCAGGGGTGATGAACTTATCGAGTGTGAATGCCAAAAGTACCTGTGCGTATTTGGCGGTAGAACCTTGGCTTCGCTTACCTAAATCGGCGTTGCTGTCGGAGTTTAATCTCTCCAATGGGCAGACATTGGCCGTGGTGAATCTGCACGGCGTTAATTTTTCGGTCGGTTTAGATGAGTATAAAGCGCAGTTTAACAAGCTGAAAAAGGTGCTGGATAAGCACATCGGGCCGATTATTTTGGCGGGAGACTTCAATACGTGGCGACAGGGGCGTTTGGATGTGGTGACGCAGTTTGCTGAGAGTTTAGGTTTGGTGGATGTGCAGTTGGCACACGATCAACGGATCAAAGTGTTTGGTAAGCCGCTGGATCACCTGTATTACCGTCAATTGGATTTAGTGAAAGCAGAGGCACCCGCCACGGATGCCTCTGATCATAATCCGATCATTGCGCAATTTACGCTGCAATGATCAGGATTGGCCATAATACGATGGTCATTACCCAGGGTAAGCTGGCGACGATAATGCATTTCGCACGATCGTAGTCTGTCCATGCGCCCACTACGGCGTAGCTCAGGGCGATATACCATGGCGTAAGTAATGGAATAGACGTCGTAAAGGCTGACCATGGGCTGTTTAACGGCAGCTTGAGTAACCCATTCAGGCTATTCAAATCCGCCGCATTCGGGAGGATCGGACTGGTGTTAAACAGCGCATTGAGATAGCTTGCGATATCCCCGATCACTGCAGGCAGCATAATAAAGCAAGCTGCCGCCAGCCATTTACCGTAGCCATGTGGGTAGCTGCTGCTCTTCGTTGAGAGGTTCAGCCATAGTGCCAGCATGAAAATACAGGCGGTACGACCTGTAATATCACTGAACACCTCCCCAGCTAACAGCACTTCTTTAGTGAGCCAATCAGCTTGGATCTGCTCATCCACTACCGGCAGTTGTGCCAGTAAACTTTGCTGTAACCACGCCAAATCAACATGATTAAAGTACGTTCCCCAGAAAAAGAACGGCCCGACGATCACCAGTAAATAGGGTAAAAAAGCCCATTTGGGACGCTGATGAACGGCAGCAAAGCAGTCCACCGGTGAACGAAAGGTGTCGAGTAGGGCGATAACGGGGTTGCGGGACGGTGTCATACACTCACCTTCGTGACATCCACATACAGCTTCAGTTGCTGGCCTGGTTTCAGGTATTTTTTGCCGCTGATCTGGTTCCATTTCACCAAGTCAGACACTTTCACTTTGTAACGCTGGGCAATGGAGCTCAGGTTATCCCCCGAACGCACCTTGTAGTAGACCGTACGGATCACACCACCGCTGGCTGAATCTTTCCATAGCGTGAGCTTTTGACCGACGCGCAAGGTCGATTTTTTGCTGAGCCCATTCCATTTCGCCAGTGCATCGATAGCCACTTTTTGGTTGCGCGCGATGCTCCACAAGCTGTCGCCGCCTTTCACGATGTAATCGGTGCGGTAACCGCTGCCATGGCTACGTTGTGTTTTGCTTTCAAGGCGCATCGCAATGGTATCGCCCTCTTTCATCGCGACAGGGATCAAAATATGGCGACCCACGCGAATGTTCGCGTTGCTCATGTTATTAGCACGCTGAATTTGTTTCGTGGTGGTTTTGTATTTATGTGCCAGCACGCTGAGGCTATCACCGGATTGGACTTTATAACGGATCACTTTCATCCCACGGCGGCCATTGTCGGCGAATGCCGTATTGAAAGGTTCAACGCGGTTGATCGGTAAAAGCAGGTGGCTTGGACCATCCGGAGCGGTTGCCCAATGGTTGTAACCCGGGTTCAGACTTTGCATTTTATCCAGTGAAATACCGGCAAATTGTGCCGCCATTGCCAAGTCCATCTGTGTGCCAGGTTTGACAAGTTGTACCGCCGGTTTGTTAGCAATTTCAGGGATCTCAATACCGTATTTTTGCTGGTTCTTGATCACATCAGCTACGGCCAGCAGTTTCGGTACATAGCCGCTGGTTTCTTTTGGCAAATCTAAATGCCAAAAATCAGTCGGTTTACCTGCGGCTTTATTTTTGCGAATTGCACGGAAGACACGGCCTTCACCGGTATTGTAGGCGGCGAGCGCGTGTAACCAGTTACCGTCGAATTTACGGTTGAGGTACTCCAGCAGATCTAAGGCTGCACGGGTGGATTCCACCACATCACGACGACCGTCATACCACCAGTCTTGTTGCAAACCAAAGGAACGTCCGGTCGGCGGGGTGATTTGCCACAACCCCGCGGCGCGGCCATGTGAATACGCAAACTGATCAAAAGAGCTTTCGACCACCGGTAGCAGGGCGAGCTCTAAGGGCATATTGCGCTTTTCAATTTCTTCGGTGATCAGAAACAGGAAAGGCTGTGCACGGTTAGCGACCGTCTGTAGGTGACCAGGGTGGCGCAGATACCAGTTTCGGTAATAATTGACAGATTTATTGTCAGGCACGTCAGCCGTTAGTTGCATACTGATCCGCAGCCAAAGGTTTTCTTGTTCTTGTGGCGTAGGCAGTATGACGGGAGCAACAACCGGTGGTTGTGGTTGCGGGGCAACCACAATGGGCGTAACAGCAGGGGTAGCCGGTGCCGCAGGGACTTCTTTCGGCGGCGTGTTTGTCGGTGTGTCTACTGTTTTTGTTGTATTGTTAATTTGGCAACCAGCCAGTAATAGCGCACTCGCTAAAAAAAATCGAGATTTCATGTGTCTAGCCCATAGCCAAAATAGTGGGAGATAATACTTGCCCAACTACCTTGGTTACAAGTGACCTAGGTCAAAATTCGTCTTTCCAGCGACGTAGGGCAGCGAAGGTCTCTACATCACTCTCATCTACCGCTCTGTTTGTAACGGACTTTTTGATACTTGGCTGATCACAGCGCAAGAAAGGATTGATCAATTTTTCTTGTTTCAACGTGCTAGGAATGGTGCTGATCCCTTGTGCGCGCAGGCGGCTGACTTCTTCACGGTAGCGTTGCAGGTGGGGATTATCCTGTTCTGCGACTAACGCAAAGGCCAAATTGCTGCTGGTATATTCATGAGCGCAATAGACTTGGGTTTCATCCGGCAGAGCCGCGAGCTTCTGTAGAGAGTGATACATTTGTGCGGCGGTGCCTTCAAACAGGCGACCACAACCGGCAGAGAAAAGAGTGTCACCACAAAAGAGTTTCTCATCACCGACGTAGGCAACATGCCCTGCGGTGTGGCCTGGTACGCCAATGACCATAAAGCGTTCATCAAAAATTTCGACCTGATCGCCATCTTCTACCGACTGTGAAACCCCTGGGATGGGCTCGGCGCCGGGGGCGACAATATTGATGTTCGGGTAGCGGCGTTTCAGTTCACTGATCCCGCCAATGTGGTCGTGGTGATGGTGGGTGATCAAAATAGCCTCAAGCTGAAGCTGCTGTGTTTCAAGTACCTTGATGACAGGGGCGGCCTCGCCAGGATCGACGACCACACAGCGGTTATCTGGAGTGTGAATCAGCCAGATGTAATTGTCATCAAATGCGGGTATGCTTTGGACAGTCAGCATAGTTTGTTCTCCAGCTTTATATTGTTGAGCATTGATTTTATTTGGAATTGCTATGAAGCCAGCCCGCATATTAAAACAAATTGATCCCCCTTACACCTGGTCACAAGTGACAAATGGCGAATGGGCAGCAGAATTACTGCAGGCGCAGCTTGATGAGTGGTGGCCGAAGCTTTTTGGATACCACATGCTGAAGCTGGGTGGTTTAAGTTGTGAGTTAGCCAGCGGACATTGTAACATTCAACACCAGATTTGCATTGATAAGTTCAACCCTCTGCATAATGTGGTCGCTGATCCTTTTGCGCTGCCGTTTATCGAAAAATCGTTTGATGCTTGTGTGATTGCCCATCAATTGGACTACTGCTCGGATCCTCATCGTTTATTGCGTGAGTTAGATAGGGTGACGGTGGATGACGGTTATTTGTTGATCAGTGGATCAAACCCCATCAGTTTATTGGGCTTACGTGGTTGCTTGCCTTGGAATCGGAAACGCTACCCGTGGCTTGGCCGTATGTTTATGCCGATGCGGATCAAAGATTGGTTGGGGGTGCTCAACTATGAAGTGGTGTTTCACGAGAATTTCGCCATTGTGCCGGCGACAAAACATCAGGCTTGTTCAGCCTGGGCTGAAGGGATGCTGTCGGACAGTTGCGCGGGCATTGGTAGCATGTATTTGATCGTGGCGCGTAAACGCACGATACCGTTAAGACCGATTAAACCGACGTGGAAATTGCGTCGTCAATTAACGCCGTTGGGGGTGAACTGCCGCACGAACGCCAGCGATAAACGTGAGTGTTAAGTAGCGGCAGCGGTAACGCGTGATTAATTAACTGGCGTTGTAACCCGTATCTTCTTGCGTCGGGGCTTCGGCTGCCGTACGCGCTAATACATCACAACGCTCATTTTCAGGGTGGCCAGCATGGCCTTTCACCCAATGCCAATTGACGTGATGGCGTTGGGTTTCCGTGTCTAATCGTTGCCACAGGTCGGCATTTTTTACCGGCTTTTTATCGGCGGTTTGCCAGCCGCGTTTTTTCCAATTATGGATCCACTGGGTGATCCCTTGGCGGACATACTGGCTATCGGTGGTGAGATCCACATGGCATGATTCTTTCAGGCTAGCCAGGCCAACAATGGCGGCCAATAGTTCCATGCGGTTATTGGTGGTCATGAAAAAACCCTCATTCAATTCTTTTTCATGCTGTTTATACCGTAACACGGTACCATAGCCACCTGGCCCCGGATTTCCGAGGCACGATCCGTCTGTGAAAATCTCTACCTGCTTGGTCATATAGGGTAGTATTCGCCTTAGTTGAAACCTTTAGTCTGACACAATCGCTACTATGAAAGCCACTAATGAACGCATAATCGTATTCGATACAGAAACAACCGGTATGAACATGACCGGCCCCCATTATGAGGGCCATGGTATTGTTGAAATCGGTGCGGTTGAAATCATCAATCGTAAACTGACGGGCAACAGTTTCCATGTGTACATCAAGCCGGATCGCACCATCGATCCTGAAGCGATTGAAGTACACGGTATTACCGATGAGTTCTTACGGGATAAGCCAACTTACCGTGAGATCCACCAAGAATTCATGGACTTTATTCAAGGGGCCGAACTGGTTGCGCACAACGCGCCCTTCGATATCGGCTTCATGGACTACGAGTTCACCAAGATCAATGCCGGTATTGGGAAGACGGAAGACTTCTGCAAGGTGACCGATACCTTGGAAATGGCCAAGCGCCTGTTTCCGGGTAAACGAAATAACTTGGACATCTTGTGTTCCCGTTATGGCATAGATAACTCCCACCGTACCCTGCACGGCGCTTTGCTCGATGCCGAGATCTTGGCCGACGTTTATCTGATGATGACCGGTGGCCAGACATCATTGGCACTGAATGCGGGCAACAATGAAGGGGAAAGCGGCGCTGAAAATGCGATCCGTCGTTTGGCGACAGGAAGAAAAGCACTAAAGGTTATCCGTGCTTCTGCCGATGAAATACAAGCGCATGATGCGCGATTGGATTTGGTTGGTAAGAAGGATGACGTCCTCTGGCGTCTGTAGGAGAACGATGAAGCGATTATGGTGGTTGGTCATGTTGCTGCCGTTATGGTCGTGGGCCAGCAGCTTGAGCGAAACCTCGTGGCTCGATAACCGTTTTCGGGTTGATCCCACAGTGAAGCAAGTCTCCTTTGTGGTGAAGCGCGATAGTCAAAGCAATGCAGTGGTTATCGTGCGCCCTGACGGTCATAAATATTACGCGTGGCGTCATCCTGAGCATGTCGCGTGGTATGAAGAGCCGGGGATCGATATTATTTCGATCGAAAACCCGATGCCGGGGCCGTGGCAGGCGATCGGGAGTATCACGCCCACCAATAAAATTGTGGTGCTGTCGGATTTGACCTTGTCTGTCGATGATCTGCCTGATCGCGTTTACCAATCGGAAACCATCAAATTTACCGCGCGTTTGTCACACGATGGCCAACCGCTCACCCTGCGTGATTTCCTTGATAGAGTGAAATTGTCGGTGGTGTTTTACGAATACGTTGAGAACGTAGAGACGCTGCCGAAAGAAGCCTTACCGGTGCCCATTTCACAAGGTGAGTTCGTTGATGACGGGCGTCAGTTTGATGAATTTCCGGGAGATGGCGTGTTCACGGTGGCGATGCAGGTTGATTTACCTCCGGGTAAATACCGGGTTAGGATCAGCTCGGGAAATGGGATTTTCCTGCGCACTCAAGAGCAAGTGCTGTTGGTATATCCGCCTCCTCTGCATGCGAACTTCATTCAAGGTCGCGGCAACAATGAACGTCATCAGGTGGTGGTGACGGCAGAAGATGGCGCGATTAAGCCGGGCTCACTCGCAGCGCATATCACACAAGTGAGTGCTGACGGATCCGTCACGATCAGCCAACAGGCGTCGTTACCGGATGAAGGCAGTTTAAAAGTCTGGTTACCCAATGGTGAATTGCCGGGGCGTTATACATGGTCAGGGTGGTTGTATGCCACCGACAACTTCAGTGATCGTGAATTGATTTTTCGTTTACCGGAAAGCCATTTTGCAGTGATGGCAGAGTTACAGCTGGATCGTAACTTGGCGTACTTCCGCGAGCAGCAAGCAGAGAAAGCCCGATTAGCGGAGATTGCCCGCCTTGAAGTCGAACAGGCCGCCGCACGCTCCAAAGCGGTCAAGATCATTATGGCGCTGAACCTTGCGGTGATTGTGCTGGTGATCGGTGGCGTGGTGCTGTGGCGTAAGCGACGCGTAAAACGCATGCTGGACAGTTCAGGGTTAGAAGTGCCTGAGCAGTAATCGCTGTTTTGGCTTGTTAATCTGATAGAGCATCGCCCGTGTCAGTAAACAACCTAAATATCAGAAGAAGGGGAAAGCCGAGGCTTTCCCCTTTTTTATTGCGTATTTATTGCGTATTTATTGCGTATGTATTGTGTGTTTATGGGGATTATCATGCGGCGATGTCTTTATTAGCGCGAGGTCGCGCATGAGCCGCGAGGGCATCAGGGTCAAAATCATCGACATTAATGGTGCGCAGTCGACCCACTTCAGCCCGGCGTAGCAGCGTGGCTTCTTCCTCATTGATCACATTCAGGGCCAATCCACAGTCGGCGACCCTATCGAGCTGCATGAATGGCATTTTTTTACCTGCCGCCTGACAGACGCGATCATAAAGGGGCTCGGCGGCCAGAATGTCTTTGAGTGCGGCTTCGATCATGCCAACCGGACTGCTTTCATCGGGTGTCAGGTATTGGTGGCGCCCCAGACGACAGCGTGTGTCACAAGGGGTTTGCACTAAACGGGCGACTTGATGATCCAAGGTATCGGCGGGGCGATAGCGACGCAATCCAAAAGGCAAGAGGAGTGGACGAAGCACGATGGCGACCCAGCGGTGTGGGAAATTACGTAAGAAGGCATCCAGTGCCTCTTGAGATTGATACAGCGCATCTTGTACACCCCAGTGAACGAGAGGGAGATCATTGGGCTGACGGCCTTCGTCACTGAAGCGTTTCAATGTGGCTGACGCCAAATACAGTTGGCTCAGTACATCCCCCAAGCGGGCAGACAGGCGCTCTTTGCGTTTGAGTGAGCCACCCAGCAACGCCATGGAAATATCCGCCAGTAAGGCAAGATTGGCACTGTCGCGGTTGAGTTGCTGATAGTAGCGGGTGGTGGCATCGCTGTATGGTGCTGATGAACCGCGTCCATCGGTCAGGCCGAGCCACAGTGAGCGCACGAGGTTACTGAACACAAACCCGAGGTGACCAAACAAGGCGTTATCAAAAGTGGCAAGCGACTTGTCGGGGTCGTTATCGTAGGCGGCTTCCATTTCGGTTAACACATACGGGTGACAGCGGATCGCGCCTTGGCCAAAGATGATCATGGAGCGAGTAAGAATATTGGCGCCTTCGACCGTCACGGCAATAGGGGCGCCTTGGTAGCCACGGGCCAAAAAGTTATTGGGCCCCAAACAAATTCCTTTGCCGCCGACAATGTCCATCGCATCGATCACGCTGCGTTGGCCCCGGTGGGTGCAGTGGTATTTGACGATAGCGGAAATCACGGAGGGTTTTTCACCGCAGTCGATCCCTGCGGCAGTCAGGGTGCTGGCCGCATCCATCACATAGGCATTACCCGCTAATCGCGCTAATGGCTCTTCAATGCCTTCCATTTTACCGATCGGCAGTTTGAATTGGCGGCGGATCCGCGCGTAGGCTCCGGTGGCTAATGCGGCGGTTTTGAGTCCGCCCGTGGTGTTTGCTGGCAGAGTGATCCCGCGCCCGACCGATAAACATTCAACCAGCATTTGCCAGCCTTGACCGGCTTTTTCTTGTCCGCCAATGATGAAGTCAATCGGAACGAAGACCTTGCTTCCCTGCGTGGGCCCATTTTGAAACGGGACATTGAGCGGAAAATGACGACGGCCGATGTGTACGCCCGCTAAGTCAGTGGGGATCAGGGCACAGGTGATCCCTAATTCCTCATTACTACCGAGTAGGTGGTCAGGATCGTATAACTTGAAAGCTAATCCCAGTACGGTGGCGACGGGCGCTAAGGTGATGTAGCGTTTGTTCCATGTGAGCTCCATGCCCAGCACATTTTCTCCCTGCCAGTTGCCCATTTTGACGAGGCCGAAATCAGGGATTGCGCCAGCATCGGATCCGGCTTCAGGGCTGGTGAGGGCAAAGCAAGGGATTTCTTTGCCTTCTGCAAGGCGAGGCAGGTAATGCGCTTTCTGGGCTTCCGTTCCGTAATGTTGCAGCAGTTCTGCCGGACCGAGGGAGTTCGGAACGCCGACGGTGGATGATAGTACGCCGGACACGCCACTCAACTTTTGCAGCACCAGCGATTGGGCGTAGGCGGAAAAGGCCAAGCCACCGTATTGTTTGTCGATGATCATGGCGAAGAATTTGTGATCTTTGAGGTATTGCCACACTTCAGGGGGCAGATCGGCCCGTTCGTGGGTCACGTGAAAGTCGTTCACTTGACGACAAATGGCCTCTACTGGGCCTTCGAGGAAGGCTTTTTCTTCGGCACTGAGTTGGGGGGCGGGTGTGTCGTGCAGTTTGTCCCAGTCCGGAGCACCACGGAAAAGGTCGGCTTCCCACCACACGGTGCCCGCATGGATGGCTTCTTTTTCTGTCCGTGACATTTCTGGCATTTGGTTTTTAAAGGCAGTCAGTGCGGGGCGACTGAGCAACGTCTTGCGCACGGAGGGGAGATTGAGCGGCAAGGCGATCACGAGAAACAGCAGCCAACTGTATTGACCGATGACATCCAACAAGGTGCCGAGAGTCAATGTGACAGCGACGACGACCGTAAAGGTGCGTAGGTTCACGCGATGGTAGGCCAGTACGCCAATGACACTGAATAATCCTAACAGGTATACAAGTGTTACCATGTTTCACCTCCTTCTTTGGCTCGAAGATAAGATTGATAAGGTAAGAGGTCTAACCACTTGTAATGAGTGTAATGGATTGTTTAACAAAGTGTGAAATAAATTTCTATTGTGAAAGGGCATGGTTACGGAAAGATGTCTGGCCGAAGCGCAGGAAACAAGCGGTTTGATCGAGATCAGCGAGAGCCGAAAAACGACTTGCGAAAAATTCTCACCCTATTAACATAGTGTGACATTGTTCACGAATTGCTGTCTTTATAGACAGTGAAACACGCATTATCGTGAGCAAATACTGGTGTTATGGTGGCGCAATGCCAACGATAACCCATGTTGCCTTTCCCGACCTCCGACTGACACATGCCCGCCGGATCCCCATCTCGGGATGACAGCTCTTCATTTTTTTACTTCAATAATCCGAACGGTTCTATGTTTGGGATTTGGCGTTTCCGTTCAATAAGCAAGGGGTTATCCGTGTTGATATTTAATGCATTAAAACAGGCATGGCGGGAAGGGATCACGTTATCTACTTTACGTGCTGATGTGATCGCCGGTATTACGGTGGGCGTGGTGGCTATTCCATTAGGGATGGCGTTGGCGATTGCGGTCGGCGTGCCTCCACAGCACGGTTTGTATACCGTGATTGTTGCGGGTTTGCTGGCGGCCCTGCTTGGTGGTTCGCGATTTAACATTACCGGGCCAACGGCGGCCTTTGTGGTTATTTTGCTGCCAATTACCCAACAGTATGGCTTGACCGGTTTGATGCTGGCGACCTTGATGTCGGGTGTGATTTTGTTGCTGATGGGCGTGTTACGCTTGGGGCAGCTGGTGGCTTACGTGCCGTACCCAGTCACAACCGGTTTTACGGCGGGTATTGGCTTGACCATTGCGTTTCTACAACTTAAAGACTTATTGGGTTTAACCGTTGCGACAAACCCTATCCATTTTCCTGAAAAAGTTGTGGCTTACGCGACGGCAATGCCGAGCATTAACTTGTCTGATACCTTGGTGGGGATCATTACGATTGCTGTCTTTATTGGTTGGGCAAAACTGAAAACCAAAGTGCCTGCACACGTGGTCGCGTTAGTGGTGGGCACCTTGGTGGCACTGGTGCTGAATCATTTGGGTGGCGCACATGTCAGCTTGCTGGGTGAAAAATTCCATTACCAAATCGGTGACTTGATTGGTCAGGGGATCCCACAGGTACTGCCGCAATTTATGTTGCCTTGGCAGCATGACGGCTTCTCATGGTCATTGGTGATTGAATTGCTACCAGCGGCGTTCACCATTGCGATGCTGGGTTGCATTGAATCACTGTTGTGTGCAGTGGTCGCCGATGGGATGACGGGAACGAAGCATAACCCTAACGCTGAACTTGTCGGCCAAGGCTTGGCCAACATGGTGGTCCCGTTCTTTGGCGGTATTCCTGCGACAGCGGCGATTGCGCGTACGGCGACCAATATCCGTGCTGGTGCGTTTTCACCGATTTCGGCGATTGTGCATGCGTTGTTTGTCTTAGCGGCGATGATTGCCCTGGCACCCATGCTGTCTTACGTGCCGATGAGTGCCTTGGCTGGCTTGCTGATTATGGTGGCGTGGAACATGTCGGAAGCCCCGCATTTCGTTCACACCATCAAAGTAGCCCCACGCCGTGATGTGGCGGTATTGTTGACTTGTTTCACTTTAACCGTGGTGTTTGACATGGTGGTGGCCGTGGTTGTCGGCCTATTGCTGGCAGGTTTGCTGTTTATCCAGCGTATTGCGTCACTGACTTCTGTGAATCGTGTTGAAGGTAATCACCCACACCTGAATTTGGGTGACGATGTGGTGGTGTATGACATCAACGGTCCTTTGTTCTTTGCTGCGAGTGAGAAAGCCTTGTCAGTGATTGATCGCATTGCGCTAGACGCTCGCGCGGTGGTGATGGACTTTACCGATGTGACCACGGTCGACATTACGGCGATTCATGCGTTTGAGAATGCGTTGGATCGCGTCCGTGATTATCCGGTGTACCTGCTGGGTGTGGCACCGCATGTAGCGGCAAAATTGACCACAGCGGGTGTATTGGCAATAGACAATGTGGCGTTGGTCGAATCAGTCGCGTCATTACGTGAGCGTTTAGCGTCAACGTCGCACAATGTTCCGTCTTAAGAGTCGACACCTTTAAGCATTTCTTTGTACACTGCCTTATAAGGCGTAAATCAGCGGAGGCCTTGGCCTCCGTTTTTTATTCAAAATAATTAGAGCGTAGCTTATGTACCAAGATTTGATCCGTGCAGAATTGACTGAAGCAGCAGATGTACTGAACCACTTTTTAAGTGATGATAAAAATATTGCGGATATTGAAGCGGCGGCCAAGTTGTTGGCTGACGCGTTCAAACAAGGCGGCAAAGTGTTGTCTTGTGGTAATGGTGGATCGCATTGTGATGCGATGCATTTTGCCGAAGAGCTGACGGGGCGTTATCGTGAAAACCGTCCAGGTTATCCTGGGATTGCGATTTCTGATCCGAGCCACTTGTCATGTGTCAGTAACGACTTCGGTTATGAGTATGTGTTCTCGCGTTATCTCGAAGCGGTTGGCGCAAAAGGCGATGTGTTGTTTGGCCTGTCGACGTCGGGCAATTCGGGCAATATCCTAAAAGCCATTGAAGCAGCAAAAGCCAAAGGCATGAGCGTGATTGCGTTGACCGGCAAAGACGGTGGCCAAATGGCGGGGTTGGCGGATGTTGAAATTCGCGTGCCACACTTTGGCTATGCTGATCGTATTCAGGAAGTGCATATCAAGATCATCCATATCTTGATCATGTTGGTTGAAAAAGAAATGGCGGCATAACCCTGCATGTCAGTGGTTCGTCATCAAGAAAGGGCATAAAGGACTATGTGTGAATTACTTGGCATGAGTGCCAATGTGCCAACCGATATCTGTTTTAGCTTTACGGGCTTAATGCAGCGTGGGGGCAATACTGGCCCGCACCGTGATGGTTGGGGGATCACGTTTTATGAAGGAAAAGGTTTCCGAACATTTAAAGATCCTAACCCAAGCTGTCAGTCACGGATTGCCGAGTTGGTACAACGTTACCCGATAAAAAGTTGCGCGGTCGTCAGCCATATTCGTCAAGCCAACCGGGGCGGTGTGAGCTTGGAAAATACCCATCCCTTTACGCGTGAGTTGTGGGGGCAATACTGGACCTTTGCCCACAATGGTCAGTTAACCGGGTATGAAGAGCTTGATACCGGCCGTTTTACGCCTGTTGGGGATACGGACAGTGAAAAGGCGTTCTGCTGGTTGTTGAACCGACTTGATACCGCCTTTCCTGCGGTTCCAACGGATTGGACGGCCGTGTATCAGTTCATGGCTGAAAGTTGTGACATCCTGCGTGCGCTAGGGGTCTATAACATGTTGCTGAGCAATGGTGAGTATGTACTTACCTATTGCACCAACAACCTGCATTGGATCACACGTCGTGCGCCGTTTGGTAAAGCGTCTTTGATTGATGAAGACGTGATGATTGATTTCCAACAGGAAACCACGCCCAATGACGTGGTGACGGTGATTGCGACGCAGCCTCTGACCAACGATGAGCAGTGGCATAAGATGCAACCCGGTGAGTTTACGGCCTTCCTGTTGGGCGAGCCGATGTATCACCGCGTGCTGCCCGTGGGTGAGTGATACGCCGATTGGTATAAGGTATTCGGTATCATATATCAGGTGTAAGATAAAAATGAAAAACGCGACCATGAGGTCGCGTTTTTTTAAGCCTAAACTCTTACGTCTAAACCAAGATGACGTGTGATTTACTCGTCATCACTGGCATAGCCCGATACCGGCAAGCATGCGCCATCAAAATAGGCATGATTACCTTGCATGACTGCCCGTTGCTGTAAGCACCAATGTGCGACCAGCGGGTAAATACGGTGCTCTTGCTCTTGCACCCGAGCCATGACGTCGTCCGCGTTGTCATCGGCAAAAATGGGTACTTTGGCCTGCAAAATGACAGGGCCGCCATCCAACTCTTCCGTCACGAAATGCACGCTGGTGCCATGCTCGCTATCACCGGCATCGATCGCCCGTTGGTGGGTGTTGAGTCCGGTGTATTTCGGCAGCAGGGAAGGGTGAATGTTGATCATCTTCCCGTTGTAGTGACGCACAAACTCGCCACTCAGAATCCGCATGTAACCCGCAAGGATCACCAAATCCGGTTGGTAACGGTCAATGTGCTCAGCTAATGCCCGATCAAAAGCCTCACGGTCAGCGTAGTCGTTGGCTGCAAGGTGCTCGGTAGCAATGCCAGCCGCGTGGGCACGGGTCAAGCCATAGGCATCGGCTTTATTGGATAGCACGGCGGCCACTTTCGCCTCAGCGATGATGCCTGATTCACAGGCATCCATGATCGCTTGAAGGTTAGAGCCACTGCCTGAGATCAGTACAACGATATTCTTCATCGTTTACAGGATCTCCACCTGCTCTTCACCTTGAGCTGCATCAGCAATGTGACCCAGCAGCCATGCGTTTTCGCCTTCTGCATTAAGGATAGCGATCGCTTGTTCTGCTTGTGCCTGTGGTAGGGCAATAACTAAGCCAACGCCACAGTTAAAGGTGCGGTACATTTCGTAGGTATCGACGTTACCGGCTTGCTGTAGCCAGTTAAATACCGCAGGCCACTGCCAGCTGTTGCCATCGACCACGGCTTTCGCCCCTTCAGGCAATACGCGAGGAATGTTTTCCCAGAAGCCGCCGCCAGTAATGTGGGAAATGGCGTGAATGTCACAGCTTTCCATCATTTTTAGCGTCGATTTCACATAAATTTTGGTCGGTTCAAGCAGGTGATCAGCCAGTGTTTTGCCGTCGAGCTCTTGATTCAGATCCGCTTGAGACACTTCAATGATTTTTCGAACCAGAGAGAAGCCGTTGGAGTGAGGACCGCTAGAGGCCACAGCAATCAGGGCATCGCCTGCTTGGACTTTGCTGCCATCAATGATGTCGGCTTTTTCGACCACGCCGACGCAAAAGCCTGCGACGTCATAGTCTTCACCGTGGTACATGCCTGGCATTTCAGCGGTTTCACCGCCAATCAATGCACAACCGGCTTGGAGACAGCCTTCACCGATGCCGGCAACGACCGCTGCGGCGGTATCGACATCCAGTTTGCCTGTGGCGTAGTAATCTAAGAAGAACAGCGGCTCGCCGCCTTGTACAATCAAGTCATTCACACACATGGCCACCAAATCGATACCGATGGTGTCATGTTTGTTCAAATCCATTGCCAAACGCAGTTTGGTACCCACACCGTCTGTGCCTGATACCAGCACAGGTTCCTTGTATTTGGTCGGTAGTGAGCAAAGTGCACCAAAACCACCAATTCCACCCATGACTTCAGGGCGATGTGTGCGTTTTACCACCCCTTTAATACGATCAACTAATGCATTACCTGCATCGATATCAACACCAGCATCTTTGTAACTAAGAGAAGAGTTATTGCCGCTCACAGGAGGTCCCTCAACGTATTAAAGTAAAAAAGCGAGGGTATGATAACAGCAGTCAGGGCGGAAAGGGAAACGTTTGCGTCAATAAATCTCGCTGGTGGTTTCGTGAGCAAACGAACCTAGGGATCCTATCCGAAGCGCTCTAGCATGGTGTATAATAATACGATTTTTTTTATTTAGCCTGCTTAGGAGTCAAAGATGAAAGTCGTTGAGGTTAAACACCCACTGGTAAAACATAAGATCGGTCTTATGCGCGAAGGCGACATCAGCACTAAGCGTTTCCGCGAACTAGCAACAGAAGTTGGTAGCTTGCTGACATACGAAGCGACTTCAGACTTTGAAACGGAAAAAGTGACCATTGACGGTTGGAATGGTCCCGTTGAAATTGACCAAATCAAAGGTAAAAAAGTCACTGTTGTGCCAATTCTGCGTGCTGGTCTAGGCATGATGGACGGCGTACTTGAGCATATGCCAAGTGCCCGTATCAGCGTGGTCGGTATCTACCGTGACGAAGAAACCCTTGAACCTGTTCCATACTTCAATAAGCTGGCTTCAAACATCGACGAGCGTATTGCGCTAGTGGTTGACCCAATGTTGGCAACCGGTGGTTCGATGATTGCGACACTGGATTTGTTGAAAGAGCAGGGTTGTACGCAGTTTAAAGTGTTAGTGTTGGTGGCTGCGCCAGAAGGCATTGAAGCACTTGAAAAAGCGCACCCAGACGTTGAGCTGTACACAGCCGCTATCGATGAGAAGCTGAACGATAAAGGTTACATCGTTCCGGGTCTTGGTGATGCAGGTGACAAGATCTTCGGTACGAAGTAATCGTTTCCTGCTTCAAGCGGGTTAAAGACAGTAAAAAGCCGGATGAAAATCCGGCTTTTTTTATGCCTGTAATACGTGGAGAGATCGGTTCGGTGTATCGCAGATAAAAAACAGGGCGAATATCTCGCCCTGTTTTTATGCGGTTCAGCGTGATGTTGACCGTGTGATTACTTGTCGTTACACGCGTCGATTTGCGCTTTGTCGACCACGTGGTTTTCACCTAGGTCGTCAGGCAAGATCAGGTTCAGCAGAATCGCCACGATACCACACAGGCTGATCCCTTGTAGGCTGAAGCCGCCAATACCAAATGCCATGCCGCCAATACCAAAGACCAGTGTCACCGCCACAATCACCAAGTTACGGGCTTTGTGCAGATCCACTTGGTTTTTGATCAGGGTGTTAAGACCGACGGTCGCAATGGAACCGAATAGCAGGATCATAATCCCGCCCATGACCGGGACTGGAATCGTTTGTAGTACTGCGCCCAATTTACCCACGAATGCAAGCACAATCGCCGTTACCGCCGCCCATGTCATGATCACGGGGTTGAAGGCTTTGGTCAGCATCACCGCACCGGTGACTTCAGAATACGTGGTATTCGGTGGCGCGCCAAACATTGAAGCGGCCATTGTCGCGATACCGTCACCCGCCATAGTTCGGTGCAGGCCGGGCTTTTTCAGGTAGTCTTTACCGGTTACGTTAGAAATTGCCAGCATGTCACCCACGTGCTCGACTGCCGGCGCAATCGCAACAGGGATCATGAACAAAATGGCGTTGATATTAAACTCTGGGAAGGTGAAGTTCGGGATGGCGAACCATGCCGCTTCTTGGATAGGCACAAAGTTGACCACGCCATACGCCAGGCTGAGGACATAGCCACTCACAATACCGGCCATGATAGGGATCAGCTTGAAGAAGCCTTTACCAAACACGCTAAAGCCTATGGTCACCAGCAGGGATACTGATGAAATCCACAGCGCCGCATCTGCATTCACAAGTTGCACGGCACCGTCACCCGATTTACCCAGTGCCATATTGACCGCAGAAGGGGCCAGGCCTAGGCCGATCACCATGATGACTGGGCCAACGACCACAGGTGGAAGTAATTTATGGATGATGCCAACGCCACGGACTTTGATCAGTGCGCCCATGCACACGTAGACCACACCTGCGACCATCAGGCCGCCCATGGTCGCAGGAATGCCCCACGTTTGGACACCGAACATAATTGGTGCAATAAAAGCGAAAGAAGAGGCAAGGAAGATAGGAACAGAACGTTTAGTGACAATTTGGAAAAGCAGTGTACCGATACCGGCACCGAAGAAAGCAACGTTGGGATCCAGTCCCGTGAGCAGTGGCACTAAAACTAACGCTCCAAATGCCACAAACAGCATTTGAGCACCCTGTAAGACCTGCAACATGTGATATATCCACCTTGGCTAGAAAAAAATCGCGGAATATTAGCATGGAAGTAATCGATTGCCTAACGTTGGCGAGGAATAATTTGCAAACCCCATGTAAGGAAGAGTTTGGTGCGGTGATTCGCAAAAATGTGACAATGGGTTGACCCATAAATAGTGTTAAAAACAGTGTCTTAGTGTGTTGTGCCACATAAAAATACGAGGGAACCCTTGATTTTGTGCTGGAAGCAGTTGCCGAGCACGATATGTTCAATTTATGATCGAACATTACTTAAGTGATAAATGAGTTTTTTATGTTGCGTGTTACGTTACTTTTCATGGCGTTATTGGCACTGCCGCTTCAGGCTGCCACCATGACCAACTTGTATCAGGCGCAGGTAGTGCTGCCGGATACTGACCGGCAGTCAGAGCAGGTAGCTCGTCAACAGGCGCTGGAGCAAGTACTGATCAAAGTCTCAGGGCAAAGCGCGATTGGCCAAAACGAAGTGGTCGCGAAAGCACTGACTCACAGCGGGCAGTATGTCAGCCAATTTGGTTACGGTAATTTGGATGGACAGCGCACGTTGGCGCTGACGTTTGATCCGCGCCAAGTTCGTACCTTGCTGGCGCAAGCCAAATCGAGCTTCTGGAGTGAGCAGCGCCCAACCACCTTGGTGTGGATGGTGGAAGATGATGGCCGTGACCGCAATATTCTGTGGGATCAATCAGGTAGTCAGTTACTCACGGATGTGAAGCAAGCTGCAGAACGTCGTGGTTTACCGGTCTCTGTGCCTATCGGTGATTTTGAAGATGTCACAGCCATCAGCTCACCGGATCTGTGGGGCGGTTTTGTTCAGCCTATATCTACGGCGAGCTTGCGTTACCAGCCGGAAGCCATTTTGGTGGCCCGTGTTCGCAAACAAGGCACGGATGAGATCAGTGTGAACTGGCAGTTGTTTGCCAATCGTCCTGAAGCCTTGGCGGCTTCACAAGTGGCGCCGATTGAAGGCCGTTTATCGGGAACGGCAGTATCAACCATTAACCAGATGATGGACAGTGTGGCGGATCAGTTAGCCGCGAAATATGCCGTGCCATTGGGTGGCGATTTAAATAACACCATGTCGGTGGTGGTTGGGAACATTGCTTCCTCTAAAGACTTCTTTACGTTAGAGCGTTTGGTGACAAACTTGACCTCGGTAGCGGCAGTGAATGCGTACCGTATTCAGGGTGATAACGTGGAATTTAACGTGCAGTTGCTAAGCTCTGAAGAGGCTTTCAAGCAAGAGCTGAGTCAGGACAGCCGCTTATCAGCGGTCGCCGCCCCTGCACCAATGCCTGCGTGGGAAAGCAGTGAAGCCCCTGTGGTTGATCCCCATGCGATCACGCCGTTATCGACAGTACCAGAGGAGGCTTCAGATGCTGCCCCTGCGACGATAATTACGCCTGCCACCACCATGACGGAAGCGCCTAACGCGAATGAGGGGGCGAGTGTGGCTACGGCCAATACGCCAGCTGAAGGGTTAGTGAGTGCGATTTCGACCGCTGAGGTAGATGTGTCTGCGACAGACGCGCTCGCGGTGCCACCGGTCGAGACACTGCCAGTGAAACAAACGGCAGTCTTTGAGTGGGTACCGCGTGCCGTGCCTGCCCCTGCTCGTGCTGTTACGCCAGAGGTGGTCACTACGTCGGAAGCGACCCTCGCGTTATAACGGTACCGTTTATTCTAAACACGACGCAATAAAAACGGTGGGCTTGCCCACCGTTTTTTTATCTCTGCATTCTGTCTCTGTTTATGTCTATTGCCACCACCACTTTGGTATCCTCAACGAGGTGCTATCAACCTGATGCCATCAATCGCGTTGAGCGGGTGATGATTCAGTGGCTTCGTGGCGGGCTTTCTCTTCTTTTTCTACCTGTGACAAGCGTTTCAGTTTTATCCCTAATTCACGGCCTCGGTGACGGGCAAACAGAATGTTGCAGATAAAGGCAAGGGTGGTGATCAGCAGTTCCACAACTGCCAGCCAGCGTTCCCCCTCATCGACCCACAGCAGCGTGAAGCCATGAAGAAAATAAAACATCAAAATGAAATTCGCCCACGCATGGGTATACGGACGCCCCGCGAGCAGTCCCGGTAATGGGAGTAACATCGGTATCACCCAGACTCCGGCCATGATCCAAGGATTCAGATGCGGGTGGGGGGATAAGGTCGTTTGCCACAGGATCACCCAGCCGATCAGCCCCAGATTTGCACTGAGGGCGGCATAATGTAGTAAACGGGTTGTTGTGTGCATAGCAGGAGCAGGCATATTTCCTCCGTGAAAATGTCGCTGTCGCGTCCGACGGTGTGGTGGCTTAGTTCGGTTAGCGCAGTTTAAGGGCCGCTTCAGCCAGTCGTTTGCCACAGGCTTGAGCCAATTCACACTCTTCCTGACTTAGCGCTGCGCCATTGTCATGGTGAAAGTGAGAGGGACCATAGGGGGTGCCGCCAGAGCGGGTGGTGTGCAGGGCCGGCTCAGAATACGGTAACCCGACAATGAGCATGCCATGGTGCAGCAGCGGCAGCATCATTGACTGTAAGGTGGTTTCTTGGCCACCATGCAGCGATGACGAGGCGGTGAACACACAGGCTGGTTTGCCGATCAGCGTGCCTTGTAGCCATTGTGCGCTGGTACTGTCGATGAAATGCTTCAGTGGGGCCGCCATATTGCCAAAACGCACAGGGCTGCCCATTGCCAGCCCGATGCACTGTTCCAGATCGGAGCGGGACACGACCGGATCGCGTCCGTCATCCGCCATGAGATTACCTTGGCTATCAATGTCTATCACGGTGCGCAGAATGGCTTCGCAGCCGTTGACCTGCTCGATCCCCCGGGCGATGTGTCGCGCTAGTTGGCGAGTGCTGCCGTGGCGGCTGTAATAGAGCACCAAAAGGGAATGCATGGCGGATGTCCTTGTTAGAGTACGGTCAGTACGTTTTCCGGCGGACGGCCCATCGCCGCGTTATCACCGTTCACTACGATTGGGCGCTCGATCAGTTTGGGATTCGCGTGCATTGCGCCAAACAATTGGGCGTCAGTCACCGCGTCGTCACCCAGTGCCAGCTCTTTATACAGGGCTTCTTTGGTGCGCATCATGTCACGAACCGTCGCAAAGCCCAGTTGGCGGAATAGGGTTTGCAGTTGCTCAACCGACGGTGTGTCAGTGAGGTAGGTCACGATGGTTGGCGTCAGGCCTTTGTCTTCAAGGAGTGCCAGCGTTTCACGGCTTTTTGAGCAGCGAGGGTTATGGTAAATCACGACAGACATACAAACTTCCTTTATTCAGCCGGTGATCGCAGATGTCGTCACCGGTGTTTTGATGATGTTGCTCCATTGTAGAGCAACTGTCATCAAGAAGAAACGGTTTGCCGTCGTGTTTGCCCGCGCAGTGGGTATAGATAAGGGCAGAATAAACGCTTTTTCCTCAAAGGCTTGAGGATCGCTGGCGTGCCAAGCGCAGCTGATCAATCCGGGCATCATAGCGGGCTTGATCGAGCGAGTTGATTTCGACCATTTGGCTGGCTTGAATATACATCTGAATCGCTTTCTCCCAGGCGCCGCGTAACGCTAGCAATTCAGCCCGAGCGGCCAACTCGGCATCACGGCGACCATCAGCAGCCTGTGCTTGTGCCAGCAGGTGCCAACCATTGGGATCGTCAGGGTGATCATAGGTATAGCGGGTCAGGATCGGAATACTTTCCTTGTTACGATTGGCTTCTTGCAGGGCATTCGCCAAATTCAAGTTCAACACTTTTTGGTTGGGGTGCCTTTTCAGGGCGGTTTCTAGTCGCGAGATGGCTTTGCTGTAGTGCTTCTGGTGCAAATCGAGATCGGTCGCGGAATCGATATAAAAGCGATTGGTGGGATCTTTCGCGAGCAGCGGAGCAAGCAGCGCATGGGCTTGTTGATATTGTTCTGAATCGATGTACACCAAGGCTTGTCCATAATGCAGCGCATCACGGCGAGCCGGATCGTTTCTTTTCAGTTCACGTGCAAACCAATCCAGTGCCGCTTTGCTTTCAAGCCCGGCATAACGCGCAATAATACGCGAGCGTGCTAATTGATAACGCGCCGAAGGTGGCACGGTATGTTTGGGGTACTGGGCGGCACGGCTGCGGCTGTCCGTGATCCGGGATTCCGGTAAGGGGTGCGTCAGTAGCATGGCCGGTGGTTTACTGGTATAGCGGTATTGATCCGCTAAGCGGCCAAAAAAGCGGGGCATGGCTTGCACATCAAAGCCCGATTTGGACAGCGTGGCAATGCCGATCCGATCGGCCTCTTTTTCGTTGCTACGGGTGTAGTTGATTTGCCCTTGCGCTGAGGCTGCCGTGGTGGCGTGAATGGCCGCAATACCGGCTTCCGGTGCGGCAATGGCCAGCATCATTGAGCCAATTAAAGCGGCCAACGTGGCTGGTGATCTTTTGGCTTGATCTTCCATACTGCGCGCTAAATGGCGTTGGGTAACGTGTGCGATTTCGTGCGCAACGACCGAGGCCAATTCACTTTCATTACGGGCATGAAGAAACAGCCCCGAGTGAATGGCCACATGACCACCAAAGAAAGCAAAGGCGTTAATATTGCGGTTTTGGATCAGAATAAAGCTAAACGGCGTGCGGACATCACTGGCATTGGCGACCAATCGGTGACCGAGATCTTGAATGTATTCCGCCAACAGAGGATCGCTGATGATTGGCATGCTGGCACGCAGCATCCGCATGTAGGCATCCCCGTATTCCATCTCTTTTTCAATGCTTAATGTCGCCGCGGCGGCGGTGCCGATTTCGGGCAACTGATTGAGACTGTTGGTCGCAGACGCATTGTTTGCGCCGAGCAGGGCGCCAACCAGCACACAAACCGGAGCAAATCGGCGTGGCATCTCAAGAAATTTGGCAAAGGGAATCATGCTAATAATGGGTACCGCCTTCTGTTGCGTCTTCTTCATACCGCTCTACCGCGAGGCTAGATGGGTCGCTACCTAAGTGACGGCTGAATCCTGCAGCGTGGGGTCACTTGGGGGGAATTAACAAGACCTTCTGACAACGAAACCTGCGACAGGTTTCTTTTTTGTCGTTAGGATGTCCTTTACAATAACCCGATGAATGTCAATTGTCAGTATATCGGAAGGGAACAGGCAATGCTTGATTTGACCGCAGAACGTTGCCCGATGGCACTGCTTTTGGCAAAAAGGGCCACCCATGCGCTGAAAAAAGGCGAAAAAATGGAAATTCATATGACTGACGCAGGCGCGAGGCAAGATATTCCTCGTTACCTCTCCACCCAAGGAATGGCCATTGAGGTGTTGATGGATAGCCATCACGTACTGGCAATCACTGTGACCAAAGGCGATAACTGTTTATGTTAGAGATGCTTAACCGCTGGTATCAGCGTCGATTTTCTGATCCCCACGCGGTGAGTTTGGTGGCTATCCTGTTGGGTGGCTTCTTGACCATTTATTTCTTTGGGCACTTAATCGCCCCATTGCTGGTCGCCATTGTTCTGGCGTATTTACTGGAATGGCCAGTGGTGCAACTGACCCGCCTTGGGTTACCGCGCACCTTGTCAGTGATGGGCGTGTTGCTGATTTTTGCTGGTCTGATGGTGATGGCGATCTTTGGTTTGGTGCCGACCATTTGGCATCAGGTCGGAAACTTGTTGGCGGACGTGCCAAACATGTTCAATGGGCTGCAAGCGTACGTCTCGAGTTTGCCTGAGCGTTATCCTGACTTCGTGCAACCACACCAAGTGGTCACCTTTATGGATGCGCTGCGCGTGAAAGTACTGGGCATGGGGGAGAGCGCCGTAAAAGGCTCATTGGCTTCTTTGGTGAGCTTAGCCACCTTGGCGGTGTATTTGATTTTAGTGCCCTTGCTGGTGTTTTTCTTGCTAAAAGATAAAGAAGAAATGCTGGCGACCTTGAGCGGTTTGTTGCCGCGTAATCGCCGTTTGGCTAGCAAGGTCGGTGTGGAGATGAACGAGCAGATCTCTAACTACATTCGCGGTAAAGTGACCGAGATTTTCATTGTGGGTATCGCCAGTTATGTCACTTTCGAGGTGATGGATCTGCGTTATGCGGTACTGTTAGGCGTGTTGGTGGGCTTCTCGGTATTGATCCCGTACATTGGGGCCGCCGCGGTAACCATACCCGTCGCGATGGTCGGTTTGTTCCAGTGGGGGATCAGCCCTGACTTCTGGTGGTTGCTGGTGGCTTACGGCATTATTCAAGCCTTGGACGGTAACGTACTGGTGCCGGTGTTGTTCTCCGAGGCGGTGAACTTGCACCCGGTGGCGATCATTGTTGCGGTACTGGTGTTTGGCGGCTTGTGGGGCTTCTGGGGCGTTTTCTTTGCCATTCCATTGGCAACCTTGGTGAAAGCGGTTTGGAATGCACTACGTGCGACAGAGCCGCAAGAATCACAAGATATGACGCTCTAACGCCGCGCGACCGGTGAAACGCCATATCCGGCTATGGCAAAGAAAAATATTTCGAAAAACAAAGAAAAAGGCCGCATGTGAATGCGGCCTTTTTTATGTGTCATACACAGACAACGGATCATTGCGCAGCTTGTAAGTAGTTCATGACCACTTCATGGTGATCTTTGGTTTTGAACTTATTGAACACGTGTTCAATGGTGCCGTTTTCATCGATCAGGAAGCTGAGGCGGTGCAGGCCGTCATACACTTTCCCCATGAACTTCTTCTCACCCCATACGCCAAACTGCTCGGCCACAGCGTGGTCTTCGTCTGACAGCAGGGTAAAGTTCAGGTTATCGCGCTCAATGAACTTTGGTAGACGTTTTACCGGGTCAATACTGATCCCCAATACCACGATATTGTGGGCGTCGAGGTCAGCTTTGCTGTCGCGCAGGCCACAAGCTTGCACGGTACAGCCGGGTGTCATCGCTTTTGGGTAGAAATAAGCGAGGACTTTTCTCCCTTTAAAATCGCTCAGGCTGACGGGTTCACCGTCTTGGTTGAGCAAAGTAAACGCAGGGGCGGGTGTGCCTGCCGTTAATGTGTTCATGGGGTTTTCCTTATTGATTATGGCCGACGAACGTCACGTTGCCACTGACATTCAGTTGCTGGCAAAGGGCTTCGAATTCTTCTTGGAGTGTCATGAGGTTGCACCCTTCGGGTAAGTTTGTGCTGATCTGTAGCATAAACGTGTTCGGTACCTCGGACTGTTTACTCTCATGGGTATGGGCGCTCAATGAGCCGATATCAATCCCACGGGAGGCCAAAAAGCGGGTGAATTGTTCAATGAGGCCAGGGCTGTCGTCGGCTTCAATGTGAAATTCTGCGGTATAAGGAAAGTAGCGAAACTCATGCTTGCTCGTGCGTTTCATCATGGTGAGCAAGTCATGCTCTTGGGCTTTGAGCGGTAGCGTCGATTCCACCCGGGTGATGGCATTCGCGGTTCCAGAGAGCAACATGATTAGCGTGAACTCTCGCCCAAAGATGGCAAGACGGCTATCAACAATGTTGCAATCACAATGGGTGACCAGTCGTGTAATTTCATCGGATATCCCCGGGCGATCCGTACCGACAGCTGTAACGACGAGATAATGTTCCATATTTTATTACATCACTTAATGAAGACCTTCAGCATGGTAGCACAGACAGTGACCGAGCCAAGTAATCTAAGATGTAAAATTAAGCTTTTGGCAGACAGTGCGTCATCACGGATTTACACAGAGTTGTCTTGAGTTTACTGTAACTGAAAAGTAGTATGGTTTGACTTGGTAGCCTTATTTATTCGGTTTATCCATATAGTTCTTAACGCAGCCAAGATCGGTTTATACAGGGGGAGATGGACATGTTTTCAGGAAGCATGGTAGCACTAATTACACCGCTCGATGATGCAGGTGAAGTGGATTACGCCAGTTTAGCATCATTAGTGGAATACCACATTGCAGCAGGCACTGATGCCATTGTCGCAATGGGCACTACCGGTGAGTCAGCCACATTGACGGTTGATGAACACGTAAAAGTCGTACTCAAAACCTTAGAGTATGCGCAAGGACGCGTCCCCGTGCTCGCAGGTACGGGCGCCAATGCTACTCATGAAGCCATCACTTTTAGCAAACTGTTTTCAGGCTCGGGTATTGCGGGCTGTTTAACCGTTACCCCTTATTACAATAAGCCAACGCAAGAAGGCTTATACCAGCATTTTAAAGCCATCGCAGAAGCGACGGATCTACCCCAGGTGCTTTACAATGTGCCAGGCCGTACAGGCGTGGACATGTTGCCAGAGACCGTGGCGCGCCTGGCGAGCATCGACAACATTGTTGGGATCAAAGATGCCACGGGCGATATTTCTCGTGTGAAGAAAACGCGGGAACTTTGTGGCGATGCGTTTATCCAACTTAGCGGTGATGATGAAACCGGTTTGGATTTTGTCGCTGAAGGTGGCCACGGTGTGATCTCGGTCACCGCTAACGTTGCTGCGAACGAAATGGCAACAATGTTTAAGTTAGCTTTATCCGGGGATTTCACGGCGGCGAATGCGATCAATCAACGTTTGATGCCTTTGCATCAGCAATTGTTTGTTGAATCGAACCCGATCCCCGTAAAATGGGCGGCGCATCAACTCGGTTTGATTAAGCAGGGTCATTTACGCTTACCGCTGACCGAGCTGAGCGAATCAGCCCAACCAGTAGTGATGGCGGCTCTGAAGGATGCCAACGTCCTGCTGTAATTTGCTAGAGCGTAGGAGCGCAGAAGCGGAATGAATTACAAGTATAAGCTGGTGGCGGCGGCGGTCGCTGTCGTAACACTGGCTGGCTGCTCTGACGGTGCGGAACGCCGTCGTCAGGCTAATCAAGATTTCAATTACCTCGAAACGACACCGCTAGAAACATGGACGCTGCCTGCGGGCGCGACGCCTTCGCAAGGGACGGAATACGCTATTCCTGCGCGAGATTATTCTGGTGCGGTGGGGGCCGAGGTTGATATTCGTCCGCCGCAGCAGGTGTTGGCGTTAATTCCCGGTACGCGTTCGGTGAAAGATGACGAAGGGGTCACGTTATTGTTGGCCTCGCCAGAAGAACTGAACCGTGTTTGGCGCTTGGTACAGGATTTGATCGCGACGCAAAATATCAGTGTACGTGGTGCTTCTGCAAATGTGATAGAAACCGATTGGGTGAGCTGGAACAATGCCGATGAAGATGCTGAGATTGGCAGCCGTTATCGCATTGAGAAATCCAGTGATGCCGGTCGTAACATGTTCAGTATCAGCTTGATTGACTGGCGTGAAGGCGGCCAAGCTCAGCCAGTCACGGTAGACAACAAAGAGCGTTACAGCATTCTGATGACGAACTTGGTCACGGCGAAATACGATGCCCAAGAGCGTGAGCAAGCGCGTTTGCGTGCGCAGGCATTGGTGAAGCAGATCCCAATCTCGATGGGACAAGACCGCAGTGGTCTGCCTGTTATCATCGCGCGTGCTCCTTACGATGTGTTCTGGGAGCGCGTGCCTGAATTGTTAGGCCAAACGGGCTTTACCGTAGATGGTCGCAACCGTTCACAAGGTATCCTTGAGGTGAAATACAAGCCGATGGATGATGCGTTCTGGGATGAGCTGGGTACACAACCGCTTCAGCTTGATAGCCGTGACTACACTATCCAGTTGGGTGATTTAGGTAACCGTACGTCGATCAATGTGACTGACGCGAAAGGCAAGCCTGTCTCTGAAGAAGCATTGAACAGCTTGGCGCCGGTATTGGCCGCTGTGATTGAGCAAGCCAACCAAGGCTAAAACGATTCTGCGTTTGCGTTCTGCTTGGCAGCACCAAATTCATGACAATAAAAAACCGCTAAAGGCTAAGCCTGTGGCGGTTTTTTTATGCTTGTTGCTTGGCGGTGGTCGATAATGTGAAGTGAGGGTTATTTCACTTCTTCGCCACGGGCTTGCATGTCTGCATGGTAAGACGAACGAACAAACGGACCACACGCGGCATGGGTAAAGCCGATCTCAAGCGCAATGTCTTTGAGTTCATCAAACTCGGCTGGCGGCACATAGCGCTCTACCGGCAGGTGATGGCGGCTCGGTGCCAAGTACTGGCCGATGGTCAGCATGGTCACACCGTGTGCACGCAAATCTTTCAGTACTTCAATGATTTCTTCCTTGGTTTCACCCAAGCCCATCATCAAACCTGATTTGGTCGGTACGTCAGGGTGCATCTCTTTGAATTTCTTCAATAGATCTAATGACCACTGATAGTTCGCCCCGGGGCGCGCTTTGCGGTATAGGCGCGGTGCGGTTTCCAGATTGTGGTTGAACACATCGGGCGGGTTATCGCGCAAGACATCCAGTGCCGTATCCATGCGACCACGGAAATCCGGTACCAAGGTTTCAATCTTGATTTCAGGATTTAAGGTGCGAATTTCACGGGTACAGTCAGCAAAGTGTTGTGCACCGCCATCACGCAGATCATCACGGTCGACAGAGGTGACCACGACATAGCGCAGTTTCATGTCGGCGATAGTTTTGGCCAGTTGCGTTGGCTCTTCCGCGTTGGGTGGCAGTGGGCGGCCATGGGCCACATCACAGAATGGGCAGCGACGTGTACAGATCGCACCAAGGATCATAAAGGTGGCGGTACCGTGGTTGAAACACTCTGCCAAGTTCGGGCAAGACGCTTCTTCACACACGGAATGCAGCTTGTTTTTACGCATCGCTGATTTAATGTCTTGAATACGCTTGCTGTCAGAGGGCAGTTTGATCTTCATCCATTCTGGTTTGCGCAGCACTTCTTTTGGCGCTTCTTCGGCGACATTGCGCACCGGAATAAGGGCCATTTTGTCGGCATCACGGTATTTGACACCTTGTTCAATTTTTATTGGTTTACTCATGAATTGCTTTCCGTTATCCACTCAATGCTCTGATAATCGAGCAGTTTGACCAGCTCTTCTACAAGTACAGGCTGAACTTCCGTTAGTTCTGATGGCCCATCTAATAACGCAGTTTGGGTCATTGCCATCCCTGCATAACCACACGGGTTGATGCGTAAAAATGGAGCCAGATCCATGTTGATATTAAGTGCCAGACCGTGAAAAGAGCAACCGCGTCTGATCCGCAGGCCAAGGGAGCATATCTTTTGATTATCGACATACACACCCGGTGCGTCAGGGCGGGCCGTTGATTGTATCCCAAAATGGGAGAGGGTATTGATCACAGTATCTTCGATATGCGAGACAAGATCGCGCACACCCAATTTATTTTTACGTAGATCAATCAGGATGTAGGCCACCAATTGGCCGGGGCCATGGTAAGTGACTTGGCCGCCGCGATCGCTTTGCACCACAGGAATGTCCCCTGTGTTGAGCAGGTGCTCAGCTTTGCCGGCTTGGCCTTGGGTAAACACGGGGTTGTGTTCAACCAGCCAAATTTCATCGGTTGTTTCGGCGGTACGCGCATCCGTGAACTGATGCATGGCTTGCCAGACAGGTTCGTAGTCTTTACGACCAAGGTTCCGAATAATGATTGTATTTTGCAAAGTCACACCCACATTGTCATTTAACAGAGACTGGACCTGTGACACCCCGCATGGGTGTTGGATACCGTTGGGTATTATAAAACTTGGCGGCTGAATTTTCAGCCGCCAATTTTATGGGGATTTAGAATTAAAGCACCATGCGAACGATGTCGATTTCGCCTAGCTCTTTATACAGGGTTTCTACCTGCTCAATAGATGTCGCTTGGATTGACACAGAGACGGCGCTGTACGTGCCTTTGCCGCTTGGTTTTACATCTGGGATGTAGTCACCCGGTGCATGACGTTGGATCACACCAACGACCAAGTCTGGGAGCTCAGGCTTGTTGTAACCCATAACTTTGTAAGTGAACTTACAAGGAAACTCCAAAAGGTCTTTAAGTTTTGGTTGTTCTTGTTGCTGCATACTGAACTCCGAGGTATTGCATTTTTTTTGCGATATTAATCGAGCATATTAATGGCTCAGCCCGCTTTTCTCAAGCAATGTTGCGAAGGGGCGGTGCCCCGAAAAGGGAGGCAAAAAAAAAGAGGTCGCGCAGGGCGGCCTCTTTTCGTTGTATATCTGATGGTTGGATTAACTCATCCAGCCTTTGAATAGCAACATGATGTAATCAATCATACGGCTAAATAGGCTACCTTGATTGACGTCATTCAGTGCAATCAGCGGGTATTGTGCGATTTCTTCATCGCCCACGCGGTAGTACAATTTACCGACCACATCGCCTTTCTTGATAGGGGCTTTTAGCTCTTTCTCAAGTACAAAGCTGGCCGCCAAATCTTTGGTCTGGCCGCGTGGCAAGGTCACGTACGTGTCTTCTGCGACACCCAGTGATACTTCGCTCACATCACCCATCCACACTTTTTCAGTGACGAAGGTTTCATTCGCTTTGTGTGGTGAAACCGTTTCAAAGAAACGGAAGCCGTAGTTAAGCAGCTTCTTGCTTTCTGCTTTACGGGCATTCGGATTCTTGGTACCCATGACAACAGAGATCAGGCGCATTTTGCCTTCTGTTGCCGTACTGACCAAGCTGTAGCCTGCGTTATTGGTGTGACCGGTTTTTAGGCCATCAACGTTCAGGCTCTTGTCCCACAATAAGCTGTTACGGTTGTATTGCGTAATGCCGTTGTAGGTAAAAGACTTCTCTTTATAGATCGCGAACTCTTCCGGTACATCACGGATCAGACCTTGCGCAAGTAGTGCCATGTCGTAAGGGGTGGTGTAAAGGTCCGGATTATCCAAGCCGTGTACGTTAGCAAAGTGAGTAGAATCCATACCCAATGACTTCGCCCATGCGTTCATCAGATCAACGAACGAATCCGTTGAGCCTGCGACGTGTTCCGCCATGGCCACACACGCATCGTTGCCCGATTGAATGATGATGCCGCGGTTCAGATCAGAGACCTTCACTTCGCTGCCCACTTCAATGAACATTTTTGATGAGCCCGGGAAGTTTTTCGCCCACGCATTTTTACTCACCACGACCGTATCATCCATAGAGATATTGCCGCGTTTGATTTCCTGTCCGATGACATAACTGGTCATCATCTTGGTCAAACTTGCTGGTGGAATTTGATCGTACTCTTTGTAACCCGCCAGAATTTTGCCTGAATGGTAATCCATAAGTACGTAACCCTTGGCCGCGATTTGCGGGGCTTCGGGAACAACGGCTGGGGCCGCGATAGCAGAGACTGAAGCCAGCAAGGTTGCCGAGACAGCTACAGAACGAATAAGTGCAGCAGATTTCTTCATGATGGTTGTAACTTAATTTGTCGATTGCAAAAAAACTTCACACATCATATCAGATTGTCATTAAGTGGCCAGCACTGGCCGAGGATATCCACCATTGCGGGCTGACTCTTGACATTTTTTGACATGAATATGTGAAAAAAAGTGCGGTCGGTCACGCTGGGTGACCGACCACGGTGTTTGTCAGAGTCGGATTTAGGATTTTGGTTCCAACTCGCGGGTCGATGTAATGATAAAGGCTTGCGGATAGCGTTGGGCTTTGGCCTTGTCACGCTGCGCCATGGCTTCATCACGGTCGATGTAAGGCCCCAAGCGAAGGCGGAAGATCTCCGCGTTATCGGCTTTTTTAATATCAATAGGGGTATTGAATTCGGCTTCCAGTGTTTTGGCGGTTTGTTGGGCTTTTTCCGCATTGGTCACCGCCGCTAACTGTACAAAATACTCGTTAGGGTTGGCGCTTTGCCATTCATCCGGATTGTCCGGTTTATCGATACGGATAACCTCAATCTTGACCGGGGCGGTGCCGTATTTGATCACATCCAGTTTGGTCGCGGCGGCCATGCTCAGGTCGATGATACGGCCGTCATGGAACGGCCCACGATCATTCACGCGCACAATCGCGACTTTGCCGTTGCGAGTATTGGTGACTTTGACGTAGCTCGGCAGGGGCAGCGTTTTATGTGCCGCTGTCATGGAGTACATGTCGTAGATCTCACCGTTCGAGGTTTTGTGGCCATGGAACTTTTGTCCGTACCAAGAGGCATCGCCAGTTTCCGTAAAGGCGTGGTTGCCGCGCACAATTTGATAGTGCTTGCCGCGCAAGGTGTAGTCTTTGTTCCCCGCCAAACTGTAAGGTTCATAGCGTGGTTGAGCGTCCTCGATATGATCTAATGTCGGTGACGAGGTCGGCGCCACATCATCAGCGATCGAATAGCGATCATCGTTCGGGGGCGTGGAACTACAGCCTGCAAGGATCAGGGCAAGAATTAAAGGGGTAATGCGCATTTAGGTCGCCTTGGACAACATTTTTCTGTGAGTATGAATAGACATCAGGATGCCGAAACCGGCCATCAGGGTGACCATGGAGGTCCCCCCGTAACTGACGAGCGGTAATGGTACCCCGACCACCGGCAATAGGCCACTGACCATGCCAATATTAACAAAAATATAGACGAAGAAGCTCAGCATGATACTGCCTGCCATCATGCGGCCAAAGGCGGTTTGCGCACGGTTGGCGAGCATCAGGCCGCGGGCGATAATAAACAGGTAGATCGCCAGCAAGCAGGTGACGCCGATTAAGCCCCATTCTTCGGCAATCACGGCAAAAATAAAATCGGTATGGCGCTCAGGTAAAAATTCGAGTTGAGATTGGGTGCCTTGCATCCAGCCTTTTCCGGCTAACCCGCCGGAACCAATGGCAATTTTTGACTGAATAATGTGATAGCCTGCGCCGAGCGGATCGGACTCTGGATTGAACAAGGTGAGCACGCGGGTCCGTTGGTAATCCCGCATCAGGAAGATCCACAAGACGGGAATAAAGGCGCCCACTAATACAACCGACGCACTGATGATGCGCCAGCTGATCCCAGACAAGAAGAGAACAAAAATACCGGAGGCGGCGATGAGGATGGAGGTGCCGAGATCCGGCTGCTTGGCAATCAGGATGGTGGGGACGAATACCATGATTAAGGCAATCACGATATGTTTTAAACTGGGGGGGAGCGGGCGGTTGCCGATGAAGCGGGCGACCATTAAGGGGACGGCGAGCTTGATGAGCTCGGAGGGCTGAAACCGGACCACGCCGAGATTCAGCCACCGCTGCGCCCCTTTGGAGGCTTCGCCGAAAAACAGCACCCCCAGTAAGAGCAGTAACCCCACCCCAAACAGGTAGGGCGCCCACGCCTCATAATGGCGCGGGGCAATTTGGGCGAGGATAAACATCACCCCGAGTGAAAGCAGCATGCGCACGGCCTGACGTTCCATCATGGCCAAGTTTTGCCCGCTGGCACTGTACATGACCATCAGAGCAAAGCCCATCAGTGTGATAATCCCCAAGAGTAAGGGGATATCCAAGTGCAAGCGATCGCCCAATGTCCGTTTGTGTCCGGTTGCTGCCATCACACTCATTGCGTGACCTCCGCCATTTTTCTGTCCACGATCGCGACCAAAGGATCCAATTGCTCGCCCGGCTTGAGGAGCATGTGGTCGAAGATCTTGCGTGCCACCGGTCCCCCGTTTGAGGAGCCCCCGCCGGCGTTTTCGAGCACCATGGAAACCACCACTTCCGGTTTCTCAAACGGGGCAAAGGCAGTGAAGAGGGCGTGGTCGCGCAAATGCTCTTCCAACTCATCGGCGTTGTATTCTTGATCTTCGGCTAAGCCAAAGACCTGTGCTGAGCCGGATTTACCGCCTGCCTTGTATTTGGCGCCATAGAAGGCGCGGCGTGCGGTACCGCGAGTGCCGTACAGTACGCGGTACATGCCATTTTTCGCGATATCCCAATCTTCCTGACTCACATTGTCGATCGGCGGGAAATCATCATATTTCGCGGGCACTTCCACATTTTCGTCAATCACGTCTTTGAGCAAGTGTGGCGCCTGAACACGGCCGTTATTCACCAATACCGTCGTGGCTTTGGCAATTTGCAGTGGCGTGGCGGTCCAGTACCCCTGACCGATCCCAACAGGAATGGTGTCACCTTGATACCATGGCTGGCGGAAGCGGGCTTGTTTCCATTCACGGGTTGGCATGTTCGCTTTGCTTTCTTCGTGAATATCTATGCCCGTGTATTCTCCGTAACCAAAGCGGCCCATCCAGGTGGAGAGGCGATCAATGCCCATGTCGTAGGCCACTTGATAGAAGAAGGTATCGACCGATTCTTCAATCGCTTTGTAAATGTTCACTTTCCCGTGGCCCCAACGTAACCAGTCACGGAACGGACGGCTATTGGAGTTCGGGATACGCCAGTAACCCGGATCATTACGGGTTGTGCGTGGCGTGATCACCCCTTCGGTCAGTGCGGCGACCGCAATCATCGGTTTCACGGTAGACGCTGGCGGGTAAATCCCCAACGTGACACGGTTCACCAGAGGGCGATCTTTGTTATTTAACAGGCCGCGGTATTGCTTGCCGGAAATGCCGTGAACAAACAAGTTTGGGTCGTAACTCGGGCTTGATACCATCGCCAGTACGGAGGAATCTCGTGGATCCAATACCACCACGGAACCACGTTTGAACTTGATGAGCTCTTCGCCTGTGTCGGGATCGAGTTCGCGCTCGGTCAGCAACTCTTTCACGTACAGTTGCAGCTCGATATCAATATTGAGTTTAATGTCTTTGCCCGGGATAGGGGGCACGTATTTCAGGGTGCGGATGATCCGGCCACGGCTGTTGACTTCCACTTCCTGATAACCGGAGGTGCCGTGCAGCAGATCTTCGTAATATTTTTCAACGCCCAGTTTGCCGATATCACGGGTTGCTTTGTAGTTGCTGATCTTGTCTTCACGTTCCAGACGATCGATATCACGATCATTGATTTTGGCCACATAGCCGAGTACGTGGGTCAGTGCCTCACTGTACGGATAGTAGCGCTTGAGATAGGCTTTAACTTCTACCCCAGGAAATTGGAATTGATTCACGGAAAACAGGGCAACTTGTGCTTCTGTCATCTGATTGAGCAGCGGAACGGATTTAAAACGGCGGGTACGACGACGTTCGCGATCAAAGCGCGCAATTTGGTCATCGGTAATGCCCATTAAGGTTCTTAGGCGGGCAAAGGTATCGTCAAGATCGGGGACTTTTTCGGTGGTGATTTCCAGCGAGTAGACCGGCCTGTTTTCGGCCAGAAGCACCCCATTACGGTCGTAGATCAGACCGCGGTTCGGGGCAACAGGGACGACTTTGATCCGATTATCGTTAGAGCGTGTCTGGTAGTCATCATGTTCACGAATTTGAATATGGTACAAATTCGTGAGCAGGACACTGACCAGCACGACAATACCGATAAATGAGACAAGAGCCCGGCGAAAAAATAGCGCCGACTCAGCCCGGTGGTCGCGGATCTGCGTTCGCTTTTGTCTCATTGTGGTTTATTCCCTGTGATACGGATGATTGGCCGTGATACTCCACGCCCGATACAAACTTTCAGCCATAACAACGCGCACCAATGGGTGCGGTAGGGTAAGTGGCGATAACGACCAGCTTTGTTCTGCTGCTGCCTTACAAGCGGGTGATAGCCCTTCCGGTCCGCCGATCAGAATAGACACATCGCGAGCATCAAGCTTCCATGCTTCTAACTGTTCAGCCAACTGCTCGGTATCCCAGCGTTTGCCCGGAATATCAAGGGTGACTATACGGTTGCCCTTCGGCACAGCCGCCAGCATCGCTTCACCTTCTTTTTGAAGAATACGGGCGATGTCTGCATTCTTGCCGCGTTTGCCAGCAGAAATTTCCACCAACTCAAGGGGCATATCTTTGGGGAAGCGACGGCTATACTCTTTGTAGCCTTCCTCAACCCATTTGGGCATCTTAGTGCCAACAGCGATCAGTTGAAGCTTCATTGTCAGTTAGCCCCAAAGCTTCTCCAGTTGGTACAGATCACGCGCATCTTTTTGCATGATGTGTAGCATAACACTGCCCATATCGACGATTACCCACTCGGAGTCGTCTTCACCGCTGATCCCAAACGGCGGGTAGCTAATTAGCTTAGATTCTTTGTTAACGTGATCGGCAATCGAAGCAACGTGACGGTTAGACGTACCGGTACATACAACCATGAAGTCAGTGATGCTTGACTTGCCGCGTACATCCAAAGTAACAATGTCTTGTGCTTTGATGTCATCTACTTTATCAACAATAAAATCGTGTAGTTCTTGAAGCTGCAAAGGGATCCCCTTATCTAGGTATTTGGTCTGTTTGCTTGTCGCCCAGATAACCCGGGTGACTTTGTAGCGGCGCAGTATATCACGCTCGTCCTTGTTTATGACAAGTAGGGAATCACTTTCCCTTTCTCTTTCCTGCGCACCCTGTAAGCACATGCTTACTCTTTTGTGGTGTTAGTGCTTTTGGATCAGATGCGTGCGTACCCCACACATTTCGGCGCACAAGGTGGCGAGCGCATCCCACGGTGAATAGTCAAAATTCGTTTTTACTCGGACTTCGATTTGTGCAAGTTGCTGTAACAGCGAAATAATGACACTCAGCGGCATACGGTGCAGGGCGCCGATGTACATTTCGCGTCGGTTTTGCCAGATCCGGTAATTTTCAAAAATCACATTGAGTGGCGTGCCTTTCTGGCCCATCTCCTGCATTTTATACAACTGCGTGATTTCACGTTGCAGGGTACGCAGAATGATGACTGCTTCAATGCCTTCGCCTTGTAACTGACGTAACACCCGCTGGCTGCGTTTAGCCTGTCCGGCCAGTACCGCATCAACCAACTGGAATGGGGTGTAATGGTTGTGACGGCTTAGGGCACTTTCCAAACGGACAACATTCAGTTCGCCGTCGGGGTAGAGCAGGACCAATTTCTGTAGGCTTTGCGCTAACGCCAGCAAGTTACCTTCGTGCCATTGGGCCAGCATTTGTACCGATTCATGATCCGGCTTGAGCCCCAACGACTGGCAACGGCCTTGAATAAAGCGGGGCAGCTGACGCGCATCCGGTGTGTTGCAAGGTAGGTAGATCCCTTGTGCTTCTAACGCTTTAAACCATTTGGCACTTTCTTGTTTCTTATTGAAACGCGGCCCTTGGATGATCAGCAGAATGTCCTCGTGCAAGCTGTCAATCACCTCTTGCAGTGACTTAACTTGTTGCGCGTTGAGGGCGGTGTCCGGCAGATCTAGTTCAATGATTTGGCGTGCAGAGAACAAACTCATGGCGTGGCAGCAATCGAGGATCAAGTTCCAATCAAGCTGGGCATCCACCGAAAAGCGGTGGCGCTCATCAAACCCGTGTTGTTGTGCCGCCTGCTTGATCTGATCGCAGGCTTCCAGTTTGAGCAAGGGTTCGTTGCCCAACAGGAGATAGGCAGGGCGCAGCCCCTTGGTCAGTTGCTGCACCAGTTGTTCTGGGTAGATCCTCATTGCGCTGCTTCAACCTGCTGCGCTGGTGACGTTTCATCGTACGACAACGTGTTAGCGGCCTGTTCATCGCTGACGTTTTCCGTACTGATGGACGTGTTTGTGTCTTGGTTGTCTTTATTTTGGATCAACGCATCCAATTGGTCTTTCTCCATGCGGTTAAACACGGCGGTCAGACGCGCTAACTGGCGCATGATTTGGCTGGAGGCCTGCTGGCGCATCTCTTCTTCAATCATGTCGCGTTCAACCGATTTTGCCAACGCCGTGAGCGGGTTATCCAGGAAGGTTCGGCTAACACGGGTGGTAAAGGTTTGGATGCCTTTGTTGGGCACCACAATGCTGTAGTTCACCACGTAGGTCAGTTCGTATTCCGCCGCACGGGCATTCTGGTACAACGACAGCGTACGCTCACTGATGGATTCGCTGATCAGGTTGAGGTTAGGGACGGTGCTCGACGGTGGGACTTGTTCAATACCGTGTAGCTGAAACTGCGAAGCGACTTGACGCTGGAGTGGACCGTAGCGGTCAAAACTGGTCAGGGACAGCTTGGCAATGTCGTCGGGCAACATATAGTTACCGCGAAGATGAAAACCACAAGACGCCGTGGCAAGAGCCATGACGACGACAAAGAAGGTTCGGATGGTGCTTTTAAGGGAAAAGAAAGCTTTCACCGAGTCTGCTCCATGAAAAATAAGTGAAAACTGACCGGCTGACGTAGGTGTACTTTGAAAGGTAGTGTGAGCCGGAGGATCTGTGGCGCCTGTGCAAGTGCGCAGGAGCCACAGGTTTAGGCATCAGGACGTTGCTTTAGTTCGCAGCAATTAGTTCGCAACGATGTTCAGCAGTTTACCTGGTACGTAGATCACTTTACGAATAGTCACATCGTTGGTGAACTTGGTCACGCCTTCGTCAGCCATAGCCAGTGCTTCTACCTGTTCTTTGGTTGCATCAGCAGCCACAGTCAGTTTGGCACGTAGCTTACCGTTAACTTGAACGATGATCAGTTTTTCGTCTTCGATCATCGCTTTTTCGTCAGCCATTGGCCATTCTGCGCTGTCGATGTTGCTTTCGCCCAGTGCTTCCCACATTTCAAAACAGATGTGTGGGGTCATTGGGTATAGCATACGTACGATGGCTTTTAGCGCTTCGTCAAGCAGTGCACGATCTTGTGCGCTGTCTTGTGATGCTTTCGCCAACTTGTTCATCAGCTCCATCACCGCTGCGATAGCTGTGTTGAATGTCTGACGACGGCCGATGTCATCGCTGACTTTTGCGATAGTCTTGTGTACGTCACGGCGTAGGGCTTTCTGATCGCCAGACAATGCTGCTACGTCAAGCGCGTCAACGTCGCCTTTTTCAGTGTGCTCTTTCACCAGTTTCCAAACACGTTTCAGGAAGCGGTTTGCCCCTTCAACGCCAGACTCTTGCCATTCAAGGGTCATGTCTGCAGGTGACGCGAACATCATGAATAGACGCACGGTGTCAGCACCGTACTTGTCGACCATTTCTTGCGGGTCGATACCGTTGTTTTTCGACTTAGACATTTTGATCATGCCTGAGTGCTCAACGTTGCGGCCTTCGTTGTCGGTCGCGGTCACGATACGGCCTTTGCCATCACGTTCTACCGTTACGTCTGTTGGGGCAACCCACTCTTTACCGCCTTTCTCGGTGGTGTAGAAGAACGCATCAGCCAGTACCATGCCTTGGCAAAGTAGCTGCTTAAACGGTTCGTCAGACGTCACGTAGCCTGCGTCACGCAGTAGCTTGTGGAAGAAGCGAGAGTAAAGCAGGTGCATACACGCGTGCTCAATACCACCAATGTACTGGTCTACGGGTAGCCAGTAGTTCGCTTTTTCTGGGTCTAGAATGTCGTCAGCCTGTGGTGAACAGTAACGCGCGTAGTACCACGACGACTCCATGAAGGTATCGAAGGTATCGGTTTCACGCAGTGCCGGCTCGCCGTTAAAGGTAGTTTTCGCCCACTCTTTGTCTGCTTTGATTGGGCTGGTCACGCCATCCATCACCACATCTTCCGGTAGGATAACCGGCAGTTGGTCAGCTGGAACTGGGTGTACAACACCGTCTTCAGTGGTCACCATTGGGATGGGTGCACCCCAGTAACGCTGACGAGACACACCCCAGTCACGTAGACGGAAGTTAACGGTTTTCTTGCCTTTGTTTTCCGCTTCTAGTTTGGCTGCAATTGCATCAAACGCGGCTTGGAAGTCCAGACCGTCAAACTCACCCGAGTTGAACAGTACGCCTTTCTCAGTGTAAGCCACTGCTGATACGTCAAGCTCGCTGTCGTCAGCCGGTTTGATCACTGGCATGATTTCAAGTGCGTACTTGGTCGCAAACTCGTAATCGCGCTGATCGTGCGCAGGCACAGCCATCACAGCACCTGTGCCGTAATCCATCAATACGAAGTTAGCGACGAAGATTGGCACTTCACGGCCTGTTAGCGGGTGAACGGCTGTTAGGCCTGTCGCCATGCCTTTCTTTTCCATGGTGGCCAGTTCTGCTTCAGCCACTTTGGTGTTACGGCACTCATCAATGAATGTCGCTAGCTCAGCATTGTTCTGTGCCGCTAGTGCTGCCAGTGGGTGACCCGCAGCAATGCTCACGAACGTCACGCCCATTAGGGTGTCAGGACGGGTGGTGTATACTTCTAGCGGTTTGTCTTGACCGATAACGTTGAACTCAAGCTCAACGCCTTCAGAGCGGCCAATCCAGTTACGCTGCATGGTTTTCACCATGTCAGGCCATCCGTCGAGGGTATCTAGATCGTCAAGTAGCTCTTGTGCGTACTCAGTGATTTTGATGAACCACTGTGGGATCTCTTTTTGTTCGACAGGCGTGTCACAACGCCAGCAGCAACCGTCTTCAACTTGCTCGTTCGCTAGAACGGTTTGGTCGTTCGGGCACCAGTTTACAGAAGAGGTTTTCTTGTAAACCAAGCCTTTGTTGTACAACTTAGTGAAGAACTCTTGTTCCCAACGGTAGTACTCAGGGGTACAGGTTGCGAACTCACGGTTCCAGTCGTAGCCGAAGCCCAGCAATTTTAGCTGGTTCTTCATGTATTCAATGTTTTCGTATGTCCAAGGCGCAGGCGCGGTGTTGTTTTTAACCGCCGCATTTTCTGCAGGCAGACCGAACGCATCCCAGCCGATTGGCTGCATGACGTTTTTGCCTTGTAGACGCTGGTAACGTGATACCACATCACCAATGGTATAGTTACGTACGTGACCCATGTGCAGACGGCCACTTGGGTACGGGAACATGGAGAGACAGTAGAATTTTTCTTTATTTGGGTCTTCACTTACAACAAAGGTCTTTTTGTTGTCCCAATGTTCCTGAACTTTCTGTTCAATGTCCTGTGGACGATATTGTTCTTGCATCGATGGCATCCGGGATTTTGTGAGTTGAGTACAAACACATTCAATATAATCGACATAGAATAACCAAAGGTAAAGGTGTCAACAATAGCTGAGGCCATTTCGGCCGTGAATTGTTGCCTGATCATCACCCTCGCGGGCTTGCGGCGTATTGCTACGGTCGGCGGGGAGACGGAGGGGGAAGTTATGGCGGATCAAAAGAAGGATTATGAGAGCTTGCTTGAAGAGGTGACAGCAGCCCTCAAACGTAGCCCGGATGAATTAAAACATTGGGCGACGATCACCGAGCAGTACCGTCAGGCAGCCAGTGACATGACCAAAGATGAGCTGGCGTTGATTTCTGCTTACCTGAAGCGTGATCTTCATGAATTTGCACAGAATGTGGAAAGTAGCCCCGAACCGTTTGGGGAGAGCCCATTCTATCGCGTGGTAAAAGAGACGATTTGGGAAGGGCTGGCAGAGGCCACGGACAAAACCCAGATTGAATGGCGTGAAGTGATGGATGATTTTAAACACCAAGGAGTTTACGAGGCGGGGGAAATTGTCGGCTTGGGTCATTTGGTGTGTGAACAGTGTGGGCATGATGAGCAAATCACCCACGTGAAGGCCATTTCGCCCTGCTTACGCTGCGGGCATACCCGTTTTACCCGTAAGCCGCTGTCGCCGTAGTCGGGCGGCTTAAGGCCATGAGCGATGAAGCATAATTGATAAAGAAAAAAACGGGCTGCGGCCCGTTTTTTATTGTCTAATTTAGTTCCGAGTTCCGAGATTTTAGTCACTCGCTTCTAGATTCTGCTCTTTCTACTCATACTGCACGGGTGGCTCAATGGTATCGACCATCACCGCAACTGGCGCTGCTTGCGAGGGGGGATGGGCTGGCCGTGAGTGGGATGCTGCATGGCCGGGTGCCAGCGGCAGTGGCTCAAAGCGGAAGGTTTGGCCTGCTAACGAGGCTTCGACCATCATGCCGCCTTTGGCAAAGGTAAAGACCGAGATCCCATTGGTGTAGTTGGCATCGATATAATTATCGTGGCCTGAGCTGGCGCTGAACCCGGCGGTTCCGGCTTTGGCTTGTGCGCCTTCATTGATGGCGACGGCGGAGGCTTGCGCGTCCAACTCTACACTGCCGTTAATAAAGCGTTCATACGCACGCTTGTCTTGGAAAAAAACGAGCTCGCTATAGGCTTGCCCGCCAAATTGTAAGCCGACCGAGAGTTGGAATAACGTGGCAGTGCCAGTGAGTTGATGGTGTTGATAGACGCTACCGGTGCCATAAGCACCGCCAATCCAAAATCCCCCTTTGCCGACTGACGGAAACACCGCATAGCCATAGGCAGACTGGAAGAAAGGCTGGGTTTGTGGGGCGGCTTGAAAGCGGTTGAGTGCGGCACGTGTTTCGAGGCTTTCTTTGGCCAGCGAGCCGGAAGCGACACACAATAGGGCCACGGCACAGAGCATGGTGAACAGTTTATGAATGATTTTCATCGATGCATTTCCCTTGAGCGCAGGTTCTAGTGATCCTTTCCATACTAACAAGGTGAAAAAAAAGGCGAAGGGTTAGCTTCACCTTTTTTGTTCGATTGTCAGCCTAGATTCAGGCTCTTGGGAGCACATCACGCATCAGGATCTGTCATGTATCCACATTAATCGTGATAATTGATTTCCGGCTGTTGATCGCGAAAACGCCCTTGTTGGCGACGGGCCAAAATCCACGACATCGTCAACGCCCACAGTACATACATGTACAGTGGCCAACTGCCTAGCGACGTGAAGGGTGTCATCCCTTCTGTTGGTGTGACCTTGGTACGCAGTACCGCGGTTTCAAATTGGGGGATGGAGGCAATGATGTGCCCGTTATGATCCACCACACCGGTTAATCCACTGTTAGTGGCTCGCAGAAGGGGCTTACCTAGCTCTAGGGCGCGCATTTGGGCGATTTCCATGTGTTGGAACGGCCCAATGGACTTACCGAACCACGTGTCGTTAGACAGCGTCAGCAGGAACTCGGTATCGTAGTCCACGTTCTGGCGAACTTGCTCGCTGAACGCCACTTCGTAACACAATGCGGGCGCCAGTGAATAGCCATTGGCTTCCAGATTCGGCTGGATGTAATCCCCACGGCTGAACGATGACATCGGCAAGTTGAAGAACGGCGCGATAGGGCGCAGTAAATCGCCGAACGGCACAAATTCCCCAAACGGCAGCAAGTGGTGCTTGCTGTAGCGTTCAGCGTGTTCGTACTGGTACGGACCGACCGCATTCACCCCAAGGGTCAGAATGTTGTTATAGAACTGGCCTTGCTCGTTTTGATCCAACACTCCAGTAATCACCGTACTGTGGTTATTACGGGCGGCAGCATCCAGATTCTGCAAGAAGGTCGGCACTTGGGTTTCCAGCGCGGGAATGGCCGCTTCTGGCCAGATGATCAAATCGGCCCCCCAGTTTTCACGGGTGAGATCCGTGTATTTCATCAGGGTCGGCCAGCGTTGGCTTGGCAACCATTTGATTTCTTGGGGCACATTGCCTTGGATCATGGCCACATCCACAGTTTTGTCGGGATTAGGCACAACCCATTGCTTCTTACCGGCCAGCAGGCTAATGCCCACGACCAGCGCGACAACCATTAGCGGGCGCCAGTTGCGGTAATAGACGGCACCGACAAGTGCGGCACTGCTCAATACCAAGGCAAGGGTGATCCCTTCGACGCCTAAGATGGGCGCAATGGCGGCATAAGGGCTATCAATTTGGCTGTAACCCATCCAAAGCCAGGGAAAGCCGGTCATTAACCAGCCGCGGATCCAATCGAGGATCAGCCAGAAAACCGGGCCACTGAGCATGAGTTGGTGGAAAGGACGACCGCGGTTAAAGCGGTTGAACAGGAACCCAAATAGCGCGGGATAGAACGCGAGATAGGCGATCAGCAAGGCCATGAGGAACCAGCCCGCTAACCACGGCATGCCACCAAAATTAGCGATGCTGACATGGACCCAGCTGATCCCAGTACCGAAAAGACCTAATCCCCACAAAAAACCGATCAGGGCTGAACGCTTAGGCGGTTGTTGCAAGAGCAGGGCAAACAGGAGGCACAAGGAAACGGGAGCGAGGTACCAGTAATTATAGGGAGCGAAAGAAAGGGTGGCTAAGGCACCGGCTGGGACAGCCGCAAAGAGCTGTCCCAACTTCATTAGTGTTTTTTTTGTCATTCGTTATGATGTAGTCGTCGGTTGATGTGCTTCGTGAGGCACGGTCACTTGCAACTGAATCACTCGGCGGTTATCGGCAGACGTAACTTTGAATGAGTAGCCATCCAATTCAACGATTTCACCACGGGCAGGCAGGTGACCAAAGCTGGTCATCACCAAACCACCTACGGTGTCGACTTCCTCGTCACTGAATTGGGTGTGGAATATCTCATTGAAGTCTTCAATGGTCGCCAAGGCTTTTACCGAATAAGTATGCTTACTTAACTGACGGATATCCTGCTCTTCTTCGTCATCGAATTCATCTTCGATTTCGCCAACGATTTGCTCGAGGATGTCCTCAATGGTTATAACCCCTGATACCCCACCAAATTCATCAACGACGATCGCCATGTGGTAGCGCTCTTCGCGGAATTCTTTGAGTAAACGGTCTACGCGTTTACTTTCTGGCACCACCACGGCAGGACGTAATACTTCGTCCATGTCGAACGGTTCACTGCTCGGCTGCAGGTAACGCAATAGATCTTTAGCAAGGAGGATCCCTTCTACATGATCTTTGTCGTCGCTGATCACCGGGTAGCGGGAGTGCTGGGCATCAACAATTAAATCAATCAGATCTTCTAGCTTCTGAGAACGCTCGATGGTGACCATTTGTGAGCGAGGGATCATGATGTCGCGAACCCGCATCTCGGCAATTTCCATTACCCCCTCGAGCATGTCGCGGGTGTCGTGGTCGATCAAATCGTTTTCTTCTGAATCTCGAAATACACCTACGAGGTCTTCGCGATTCTGTGGCTCACCTTGGAAAAGTTGGCCAATGCGTTCAAAGAAGGACTTTCTACTCGGACCTTCAGAATTCTGTGAGTTATCTTCGTTCATTGCTTGTAAGAATTACTTCTCTATCAGTTAAGTGGCGAGTGCCACAAAGTAAGGTGCGATGGTCGAGGCCAAATCCGCACCCATTTATACTCAGTCGAGGGGGGATTATAGCTTTTCGGCAGCATACGGATCGGCAAAGCCCATCTTTTGCATGATTTCTGTCTCTAAGCTTTCCATTTCCTCGGCTTCGTCATCTTCAATATGGTCATAACCTAGCAGATGCAAGCTGCCATGTACAACCATATGTGCCCAATGGGCAAGGAGTGGTTTATCCTGCTCAATGGCTTCTTTTTCGACGACCTGTCGGCAGATGATCATATCACCCAGCAAATCCAACTCGACACCCGGTGGGCTTTCAAACGGGAAAGACAACACATTGGTGGGTTTATCTTTGCCGCGATAGGTGTGGTTCAGGGTGTGGCTTTCTGTTTCGTCGACTAAACGGATAGTGACTTCGGCATTGGGTTGAAAAAGAAGAATTGCTGCTTCTAGCCATTGCTGAAAGTTCGCCTCAGTAGGCATGCCTTCCGTATTTTCAGTGGCAATTTGCAGATCAAGATAAATAGACATTAATGGCTTTGTTCCGGTTCAATGACGGCTTGTTTGGCCGTATGTTCTTCGCGGCGGCGTTGTTCGGCCAGCTTGCGTTGTTTTTGGTCTTCGCTTTCCCACGCTTCATACGCGAGGACAATGCGGGCTACAACAGGGTGACGGACAACATCGTCGGCCTGGAAGAAGTTAAAACTGATTTCGTCGACGTCTGACAGCACTTCAATCGCATGGCGCAAGCCAGAGCGGGCACCGCGCGGTAAGTCGATTTGGGTGACATCACCAGTGATCACCGCGCGTGAGTTAAAGCCAATACGGGTCAGGAACATTTTCATCTGCTCGACCGTGGTGTTCTGGCTTTCATCGAGGATGATAAAGGCATCGTTCAGCGTACGGCCACGCATGTAAGCCAGCGGAGCCACTTCAATCACGTTACGCTCAATCAGCTTCTCAACGCGCTCAAAGCCCAGCATTTCAAACAGGGCATCGTACAGCGGGCGCAAATACGGGTCGACTTTCTGGCTAAGATCGCCCGGCAAGAAGCCCAGTTTTTCACCGGCTTCTACCGCAGGGCGGGTCAGCAAGATACGGCGAATTTCCTGACGCTCAAGGGCATCGACGGCGGCGGCAACGGCTAAATAGGTTTTACCCGTACCGGCGGGACCGACACCAAAGGTGATGTCATGGCGGACCATGTTGGCAATGTATTGCGCTTGGTTCGGTGTACGCGGTTTGATCACCCCTTTTTTGGTTTTGATGATCACTTCTTTGCCGTAAGGAATGCTCGACTCGGTCGATTGTTCGAGAACACCAGACCCTTTGATCGCAAGGTGTACATGGTCAGGTTCAATATCGGGAATGGTATTGCGCACGGGCGCCGTATCGACATACAGTGATTTGATGATGTCGACCGTAGCGGTGGCCGTGTGAGGCTGGCCAACAACACTGAAACTGCTGCTGCGGTGGTTAATTTCAACACCCAAACGGCGTTCTAGTTGCTTGATATTATCGTCGAAAGGGCCACAAAGGCTGGAAAGACGCTGGTTATCGACGGGTTCCAGATTAAATTCTAAGGTAATAACTTTGCTCAAGATTGGCCTCTCAGTAGGGCCACCCAGTGAGCTGGGTGGCCTTGGGTTCAGGGCAGGTCTACAACCGTGTAGACGCACCGCTTACTATGGAGTATATACGCCGACACCCAATTCATCTTCTTTGCGTGTTTTTTCCATCATTTCGCTTGGCGATAGCGCTACACGCAGGTTCATGTCGGCTTCTGTGCGAAGCAGTTCACCACGCAGTGTGTTGGTCTTCACTTCGGTGATTTTTACATCAACAAACTGACCGATTAGCTCAGCGTCACCTTCAAAGTTAACGATGCGGTTATTGTCGGTACGGCCGCGCAATTCCATGATGTTACGCTTAGAAGGACCTTCAACCAGAATACGCTGCTCAGTACCTAGCATCAGGCGGGCGTGACGCATCGCTTGCGTATTGATCTGGTGCTGCAGTTCATACAGACGTTCTTTTTTCACATCTTCAGCCAGATCACAAGGGTAATCCGCTGCCGGTGTACCCGGGCGAGGTGAGAAAATGAAGCTGAAGCTGATATCAAAATCGATATCGCGGATCAGTTTCATGGTGTCTTGGAAATCTTGATCCGTTTCACCCGGGAACGCGACGATGAAGTCAGAACTCATGGTGATATTCGGACGCACTTTACGCAACTTGCGCACTTTCGACTTGTATTCAAGGATCGTGTGCGGACGCTTCATCATGGTCAAAATACGATCTGAACCGCTCTGTACAGGCAGGTGCAGGTAATCAGCCAACTCTGGGGTGTCTCGGTACACCTCAATGATGTCGTCAGTAAATTCAATCGGGTGACTGGTGGTGTAACGAATGCGGTCGATACCGTCAATCGCGGCCACAAGGCGAAGTAATTCTGCGAAGGTTGCTACGTCGCCATCGTGGGTGGGACCACGGAATGCATTTACGTTTTGGCCAAGCAGGTTAACTTCACGTACACCTTGGTCTGCCAGTTGGGCAATTTCAAACAATACGTCATCAATTGGACGGCTCACTTCCTCACCACGGGTGTAGGGAACCACGCAGTAAGTACAGTATTTTGAACAGCCTTCCATGATTGAAACGAACGCTGTTGCCCCTTCCGCGCGCGGTTCTGGCATGTTGTCGAACTTTTCAATTTCAGGAAAAGAAATGTCCATGACCGGTTTATCATTCGATTGCGATTGCTTGATCATTTGCGGTAGGCGGTGCAAGGTTTGTGGGCCAAAGATCACATCTACATACGGCGCACGCTTACGAATAGAATCGCCTTCTTGCGTTGCTACACAACCGCCCACGCCGATCACAAGATCTGGCTTCTTGTCTTTAAGTGTTTTCCAGCGGCCTAGCTGGTGGAAAACTTTTTCTTGCGCCTTTTCTCGGATTGAACAGGTGTTTAGCAGCAGCACGTCTGCTTCTTCTGGGATCTCTGTTAACTCGAAGCCGTTGGCTGCATTAAGAAGATCAGCCATTTTTGATGAATCGTATTCGTTCATCTGGCAGCCCCAGGTTTTGATAAGCAGTTTTTTAGCCATGTCTAACTCTTCACTCGTCGTGTTTATTCATTGCATTCTACATTGCTTCACTGTGCTCTCAGGCCAGTTATTGACCATCAGCATTAGCAAGCCGCGTATTGTACTGCTTTAAACCCTGCCTGACTAGTTCCTCACCACCCCGAATAAATTGTGGGTTTACCGGCTGTCGCCTTAGGGCGTGAGCGGCTTCAAGGTTTGCTGTCCGAGTTGTCGCATTTGCTGGCGGATCCACTGGCTACGCTTGCGCACATACGGGGTCATGGGCGTGGGCTGCATGCGGTACGGGTTCGGCAGCACGGCGGCCAGTTGTGACGCTTGTTGGGCGGTGAGCTGCTTGGCGGAACGATTGAAGTAGGTTTGACTGGCCGCCTCAACGCCGTAAAGGCCGGGGCCAAATTCAATGACATTCAAATACACCTCTAGGATCCGCGCTTTGCTCCAGAGCAGCTCCATCCATAAGGTAAAATAGAGTTCGACGCCTTTGCGCAAAAAGGTGCGGGAAGGGAACAAAAAGACGTTTTTGGCGGTTTGCTGGCTGATGGTACTGCCGCCACGCGAGGGGGCTTGCGTACCTGTTTGCTTAAGGATCGTTAAGATGGCATTCACATCCACCCCGTGGTGTGTCGGAAAGTGCTGATCTTCTGAGGCAATTACCGCCAGCTGCATGTTGGGGGAGATCTGACTGAGTGGTACCCAGTCATGCGCGGCGCGTGACGGATAATCTTTAGGTGGAAAGACGCTGCGGTAAATTTTCCAGCCCCATACCGGTGGATCAATCACGATACCGCCGGCCACCAATAACGGTGGGATCAGCAGCAGGATAAACAGGAGGCGAAGCAACAGACGTTTCAGGCGACTCAACATAGCAGCAGTGGGGGCTCCAAAGGTGACGCCGTGAAGGAGGCGTGATGATAGATCACGGATAGCACAGCAGAATTTGTTATGATAACCCACAGTACACAGGCTGTGATAATCTGCACAAACGTTTAACGTTTGTTTGACGAACACGTCTGATTTTTGAGCATAACAGAAGAGAACCGGTATGGAACGATTTGATGTCGTCGTTGCGGGAGGCGGCATGGTTGGCGCTGCAACGGCTATTGGCCTGGCGCAGCTGGGGATGCGAGTGGCAGTACTGGAAGGGCATGCGCCTGCCCCGTATGACGCCGATGCCCCGATGGATTTGCGTGTGTCTGCCATCTCTCCGCATTCGGTTGAGCTATTGACGCGTTTAGGGGCGTGGCCTGCGATGCAAGCAATGCGCCTGTGTCCGTATAAGCGTTTAGAAACCTGGGAACACCCTGAATGCCGCACTCGCTTTCATGCCGATCAGATGGACATCGAACAACTGGGTTTTATCGTGGAAAACCGCGTAATTCAGTTAGCCTTGTGGCAGCAGTTTGAGCACTATCCGAATCTGACATTGTTTTGCCCACATAAAATGGTCGCCACCTCAGTTTCACCCACGGTCGCGAAAAATCACCGCGTGATCACGCTTGATGATGGTCGGCAGATTGCGGCGCAATTATTGATTGGAGCGGATGGGGCAAATTCGCAAGTCCGTCAGCAAGCCGGTATTGGGATTACCGCTTGGGATTATCGTCAGCACTGTATGCTGATCAATGTTGAAACGGCATTGCCACAGCAAGACATTACCTGGCAGCAGTTTACCCCAAACGGGCCGCGTTCCTTCTTGCCGTTACCCGGGCATCAAGCATCACTGGTGTGGTATGACAGCCCACAGCGGATCAAACAATTGTCCGCCATGAGCCAGACACAATTAGCGGAACATATTACGCACCATTTCCCCGCTGAGTTGGGCGAGATCTTGGTGCTTAATCACGGCAGTTTCCCGTTGACTCGCCGTCATGCGCAAACGTACCGTGCTGATCGTGTGGTCTTGCTGGGCGATGCAGCACACACCATCAATCCTTTGGCCGGACAAGGCGTGAACTTGGGCTTTAAAGATGTGAATGTGTTGCTGGAAGAAATAGAGAAAGCGGGCGAGCAATGGGATCAGCCGGCGGTGTTGCAGGCGTATGAGCGCCGTCGCCGTCCGGATAATTTGTTGATGCAATCGGGGATGGATCTGTTCTATACCACGTTCAGTAATGATTTGTTGCCACTGAAGTTTTTGCGTAATGCGGGATTAAAACTGGCGGAGCAGACCGGGCCATTGAAAAAGCACGTACTGAAGTACGCCATGGGATTGTGAGCATGGGGCTGTGAGTTTCTCGGTACGTGTGAACGGCCGCTGAGCCTTTCATGCTATTAAAAGAAAAGCCGAATGCGTAAGTGTTCGGCTTTTTTATGTTTGTGATTTGCCTGAGCACAAGTGTAAAGCATGGGGCAACGTGATTTGTAACAGAACGCTATGTGTAACAGTGTGGTGTTTGTTGGTGTGTAGTGTGTAGTGTGTAGGGAGAAAAACAGAAGGATAGAGATAGAAAAAGAGGGGAACGGGAAAATAAAACAACAGATAAAAGAAAACCCACCAAAAGGTGGGTTTCTAAATGATGGTGCGGAAGGAGAGACTTGAACTCTCACACCTTGCGGCGCCAGAACCTAAATCTGGTGCGTCTACCAATTTCGCCACTTCCGCATACTTACCGTCTTATGTTGATTATAGTAATCAATACATAACTACGTTAAGTAAAATATGGCAGGTCTACCTGGATTCGAACCAGGGAATGGCGGCATCAAAAGCCGCTGCCTTACCGCTTGGCGATAGACCTGCAGATGCTCTTTACAGAGACTTTATTAATCAGAGCAGAATGGTGCGGAAGGAGAGACTTGAACTCTCACACCTTGCGGCGCCAGAACCTAAATCTGGTGCGTCTACCAATTTCGCCACTTCCGCATTCGGATGC
>NZ_JAKJSN010000044.1:0-51820 GCF_050337005.1 Photobacterium japonica
CGCTATTTTCTGCGCATGGCTGCCTTAAAAATTGCTCATTTGGCCCACCAAATCACACATTTTTTAAGTTGTCCTGCTTGAAAATAGCAGCAGCGATGGACGCAACATAATTAAGGGACACACCCTAGGGGAACTGGTGATTTATGTATGAATTTACGAACGAAATCCCCATACTGCATCGATGAGTTTTACCATGAATTCTTTAGACATACCGTTATTGTCAAGCTCTGGCATATACTCAACAAAATCGGCACCGACAAACTTAGGGCTAGACGAAAGGGTATGCACGAGATGCAGCGCTTCCCTCGCCGTTAAACCGCCGACATTTGGCGTTGCACAAGCACGGAAGATGCTGCCATCTAAGGCGTCATAATCAAATGATAAATAAATGTGATCGTAATCTTGTTCTAGTTTGGCCATTAACACGTCAACGACTGCATTGAAGCCATGCTTCTCAATAAACGACATATCATAATTGGTCATGTTCAGTTCATTGATTAAATCAAACTCGTTCCGCATGACATCACGCACACCAATATAATAAATATCTTTGGGATTGACTGCGCTGTCAGACGGAATATTCCAATCATTATGAGGGTACTGATTCGTTAGCAGCGCCAACGGTTTTCCGTGTAAGTTACTGTCAAGGCTATTATTAATATCTGCATGTGCATCCACCCAAACAACCGCGACTTTCTTACCTTTTTCTTTTTGGTAAAATTCCATTGTGGCTTGTAACGTTCCTACCGCAATAGAATGGTCGCCACCGATTGTGATTGGAATTCGGTTGTTCTGATAACTCGCTAAAAGCGTTGATTTAACATCATTCGCATAGTTAAAAAGGGCTTTATCTTTATGACCATTTTGAATGAGGTTTTTAACGTCAGACGTGACAACCACATCGCCGACATCAACGATATCAGAACCCCACCGTTGTGTTCTGACTTGAATCCAATCCGTCAGCCCTACCCATGAACGCTCGTCCATATCCCGAAGGCCATCAACCGTATTCTGTTCAGTCGTTACGCACCCGAGTTGATTAAACGGTGCTCCAATAATATCAAAGCCTTTTTTCATGTGTATTCCTTACGTTTCATTCAATCCATTTCGTATAATGTTGGGGATATAACTACATTCCTTAGTTACACATCCGCACACCACCATAACGACACATCAACTTAAACAATAAGCCACTGATATAAAATGACTTTAATCAACCCACGCATACAATCTGTAGAAACCTTCCGCCGCCCTTTCTCACATCTGAACTACATCACCGTTTTGCTGGTTAAAATGACACCTCACACCGCTCTCTACCGCGATGCTCTAGCGTAAATTCGCACGGTATCAATAAAATCAAACGGTGGCTCATGGCCACCAGCGCATGCATGTTTACCTGCACACAAGTTTCACCAAAATGTAGAGCACGCTCCCGCTTTATTATTCCATTCATTGTCTGCGATATCTTTGCTATACCTTACGCATGCAATGTTGTGGCATTGTGCTCAAAATACGCACAATCGCGTACATGCGATCCTACTTTCTAGCGGATCGCTCTTCGAGGAGTCACTACATGAAGATCTTCCAGTTTTTTATCAAAGGCAATGTCGTTATTCACACCGATATCCATGCCGAGAGTTATGACAGTGAGAAGTCACAGTTACTCGCACAAGGTTTTGCGTTGCATGGCGATCAGGTTGAGGCACTCAGTGTTGAAGAGGCATACAAGCAGATTCAACCTACTACGGATGTTGAAAATACAGAGTATCCCCTTCTCGGTCGGTTAGTCGACATGCCTCAGGCATTGGCATTAAGGGCGATATTGGGCGGCTAACAGCGGGGGGGCACGCTTGCGTTATACTCGGAAGCCTCCCATTTGGCGGCCTCCGATAGAAATAATACGCTAACGGCGACAGCTCACGAACACATCTTGATTCTTGCGGTAGGCATCGGTCTCTACGTCCATAATGCCAAGCAGCGAATCAAACAAGTTATCGTGAGAATATTGCTGCTCTTTCGCGTTCTGACGCAAGCATTGCTCATTCAGGTGTTTTTGTTGCTTGAAGCTATCAGAGAACCACATCAGCATCGGCACGTGAGTCTGCTCTTTGGGTGCAATGGAATACGGAATACCGTGCAAATACACGCCATCTTCCCCCAGTGATTCACCGTGGTCAGACAGATAAATCAGTCCCACATTGTACTTATCCGACACCGATTTTAGGTTTTCGATAGCTTGTGCAAGAAAATAGTCGGTATACAAAATCGTGTTATCGTACGTATTCACCAGTGCTTCATTGGTGCAATTTTCAATATCAGCACGCTGACAGTCAGGCACAAACTGTCGATGTGATTGCGGATAACGCTCAAAATACGTTGGCCCGTGGCTGCCTGATATATGGTAGAAAATGATGCTGTCTTGGGTTAAGCCTTGAGTATCCGCAGCGAAACCTTCTAACATGGCCGTATCATAGCAGTGATCGTTATTACACAACGGATCGGTATCATCCGGCATTTGTGTCATCTTTCTGATATGGTGAGCAACCCCTTTATCACCCCCATCGTGGTCACGCCAAATAGCGTGAATACCCGCGCGCTTCATGATATCGACGACATTATCTTGGTTATAGGCCGTCTCTTTATCGTAATTTGTACGGTTCATGTTAGAGAACATGCAAGGTACAGATACGGCTGTCGCTGTGCCACAGGAGGTGACATTTTGGAAGAAAATCGGATTGTCCGGCGCAGTATGCTGATTGGTTGGCTTATCGTAGCCATGATACTGGTAGTTATACACACGTGCCGTTTCCCCCAGCACAAATACCAATAAGGTGGGCTTACTGGCCTGTTTCGCTGCCGCCGTTTGTTTTGCATCCGTGCCGATTTCTTTGTAAGGCGCAGGTTCAACAAAATAGGTATCTCGGATGTAATTGTACGTACCCCAAACATATTCATTCGGAATGATCATTTTCTTCAAATGATGATTATTTCGCCCCACCGACGCGTAATCTTTGTAATACAACCCCGCAATGGCACCAATCACGAGCAGTGAAATAATAATGCCCCCCGCCTTCCAAGCAAAAAATGACTTAACGCCTGGAAATTCAAGCTTGGTGATCACCAATAACACTGCGGGTAAAACGCCCATCAACACAAACCAAATCACGGAATATGTACTCAGGTAACTGCTTGCTTCTCCGGCATTGGTTTCAAAGACATTTTCAATCATGCCGTAATCAACAAAAATGCCGTAGTTATACATAGTGTAACTAACAAGGCTGGACGTCAGCAGCAAAAAGATAAAAAAAGGCTTCGTGAAATAAGGCCAGTTAAATAACTGAAATATCACATGAAAGGCAGCACAAAAAAACACGGGGAGTGATAACACAAAGCCCAGTTTATAAGAATCCATGGCTGACATGATCTGCCATAGCTCATGGGCAATAGGTAGATTCACAACAACTGTATAGTAGAGCGCCAAAATAATCGGCAATTTATTGATAGATACGCGTGGTCTTGCTGGATAATTAAACACGGACTTTCCCATCCTATTATTATTTCACTCATTATGACTATAGTATTTACAATTTGTTTCAAAAAATCACTTGTCTTAATTTAAATGATTAAATTAAAAGCAATTGAGTGCCACTTGTTTTATATGCTATGCATCTATCTGTCGCTTCTTTGGCCTTATATTCTTGTATTAACTACGCACTGTCGCTCTCTATTCAGCCCTCTTCATTGCCAGCAAGCGCCTGATACAAGACAAAGAAAAACCAAATAATGCACAAAATGCATGGCTAATATGATAACCATTCATTTTGCTCATAAATTGGTTTTGTTTAGTATCACTCCCAAGTTAAAGACGTGAAGCAAACACGTATTCCCATTGACGTTTCAATATGTTGTGCCTCTTTGGCAGGGTCTTTTACACCCTGAATTTGAGCCTCAATATTCATGAAAGCATTAATGGATACCGCCTTTCTTGTTTCACGCCTGCTGTTTTCAAATACCCATTATTTTGAGGAATTAGGTATGACCATTCCAACCACAGCAATGTTAGACGCTTGGCAAGGCTTTACCGCTGGTGCATGGCAAACAGCCGTCAATACCCGTGATTTTATTCAAACGAACTACACGCCTTATGAGGGTGACGAATCTTTCCTTGCTGAAGCCACAGATGCGACCAAAACGCTTTGGAATAACGTACTGGAAGGTATTAAAGAAGAAAGCCGCACACATGCACCGTTAGATTTTGATACGGACCTGCCTTCAACCATTATTTCTCACGATGCGGGCTACATTAATAAAGATCTCGAAACCATCGTTGGCTTGCAAACAGATAAACCACTGAAGCGTGCCATTATCGCTAACGGCGGTATTCGCATGGTGAAAAACTCATGTGAAGTGTACGGCCGCGAACTTGACCCACGTGTTGAGCAAATCTTCACGGAATACCGTAAAACCCACAACAAAGCGTGTTTTGATCTTTACACCAAAGACATCATTGCTTGCCACAAATCCGGCATCATTACCGGCCTGCCTGATGCTTATGGCCGTGGCCGTATTATCGGTGACTACCGCCGTCTTGCGCTTTACGGTATCGACTTCCTGAAAGCGGACAAACTTGAGCAAATCAATTCGACCCAAGCCTTCCTTGAGCAAGGTCAGGATTTAGAAAAAACGATGCGCTTGCGTGAAGAGTTAGCGGATCAGGTACAAGCACTGGAAGATATCCGCACTATGGGTCTGAAATACGGCATTGATATGTCGTCCCCTGCCCGCACCGCACAAGAAGCGATCCAGTTTACCTACTTCGGTTATTTGGCGGCGGTGAAATCACAAAACGGTGCAGCCATGTCACTGGGTCGTACGTCAACGTTCCTTGATGTGTATATCGAACGTGACTTGGCCAACGGTGTGATCACCGAATCTGACGCGCAAGAGATGATTGACCACTTCATCATGAAACTGCGTATGGTGCGTTTCCTGCGTACACCGGATTATGATTCACTGTTTTCTGGCGACCCAATTTGGGCAACCGAAGCGATGGCGGGGATGGGTGTTGACGGCCGTACACTGGTCAGCAAAACCACCTTCCGTTACCTGCACACGCTGCACACCATGGGCCCAGCACCCGAGCCAAACATGACGATTTTGTGGTCTGAACAATTGCCTATCACCTTTAAGCAATACGCCGCGAAAGTGTCGATTGAGACATCATCGGTTCAGTATGAGAACGATGATCTGATGCGCCCTGATTTCAACAATGATGACTACGCCATTGCATGTTGTGTGAGCCCACAGATTGTGGGTAAAGACATGCAGTTCTTTGGAGCTCGTGCGAACTTGGCAAAAGCCTTGTTGTACACCATCAACGGCGGTATCGACGAAAAATCAAAAGTACAAGTGGGTCCACAGTTTGGCAAAGTCATGGATGAGGTTTTAGACTTCGGTACCCTGATGCCACGCTTTGATGAAATGCTGGATTGGCTGGCCACCCAGTACGTGACCGCATTAAACATCATCCACTACTCACACGATCGCTACAGCTATGAAGCGTCACTGATGGCACTGATGGATCGCGATGTACACCGTACCATGGCCTGCGGTATTGCCGGTTTGTCGGTCGTTGCTGATTCACTGTCTGCCATCAAGTATGCCAAAGTGACACCGATCCGCGATGAAGACGGCATTGCCATCGACTTTAAGATTGACGGTGACTACCCAGCCTTCGGTAACAACGATGACCGTGTTGATGCCATTGCCTGTGATTTGGTCGAACGCTTCATGAACAAAATCCAGAAGATGACCATGTACCGCAACGCAACACCGACGCAGTCTATCTTAACCATCACCTCTAACGTGGTGTACGGTAAGAAAACCGGTAATACCCCTGATGGCCGCCGTGCAGGTATGCCATTTGGTCCGGGTGCGAACCCAATGCACGGCCGTGACACCAAAGGGGCGGTAGCCTCACTGACATCTGTCGCGAAACTGCCGTTTGCCTTTGCCAAAGATGGGATCTCTTACACCTTCTCCATTGTGCCAAATGCACTGGGTAAAGAGGTGGATACGCAGAAGCAAAACTTAGCAGCACTGATGGACGGCTACTTCCACCATGAAGCAGACCAAAACAGCATTAACGTAGAAGGTGGCCAACACCTAAACGTGAACGTGATGAACCGTGACATGTTGATGGATGCGGTGGAAAACCCAGAGAAATACCCGCAGTTAACCATTCGTGTATCTGGTTATGCGGTACGTTTTAACTCACTGACCCGTGAGCAGCAACAAGATGTGATCACCCGTACGTTTACAGAGCGCGTCTAAGGCTCCCCCTCACTACGCGGTATCCCTATACGCGAATCAAGTAAACGGTGATAGAACGAAAAATGGCTCGCGATGGCGAGCCATTTTTTTAACTTTCAATAACATCACTTATAAAGCCGTCAGCTTTAAGCCTGTTAGTTTTTAACCCTTCACGACGGGCGTACTCTCTGATACACAACCCGCATCTTTATAACGGTTTGACAGACTCTGCAAAATTTCATCTTCCGTCAGTGCGCGACCCACTCGCTTTCGCTCTTTACTGTCAGGCGCAAACAACTCATCCACCAAGCGCACCATCATCACGGCTACATCTTGTTTCTGTGCCCCTTTGCTTTGCCATGCAATGGCTTCATTGAACCATTGATCTGACGGATTGCCGGATTGTTTCAAGATGATATAAATGTTGGTGGCATAAGAGACACACTGACTAGCTTTCGAGGGTTCTGCCGCCACGCTCATACTAGGGGCAGATAAGAATAATACGGACAATAATAGAAGTGTTTTTTTCACGATTCGCCTCAATAAGTTAGCTATCACCATAGCGCGCACAATAAGACACCTTTCCTGCATTCCCACTCAGACACAAGTGGCAATGAGGGCGTTTGAATTTTACGTCCAAAAGAATGAATGTGCCCCTCACTGTATGCATGTCGATTCCCGAGACATATCACACCTTGGAACATCAATTTCTCATCACGCAATTAATATGTTAGTCACTTGCAGTCACAGCAAAATATACGCCGAATAACAGATATTTACCGCCATCACACGACGACCAATACATCACCACTCTGTATTATATACACGGCATATCCCTTTAGATTCTCTTCATTTTATTGGATTAACATGATGTCAGATGTAAAACGTATTTCACGAGAAAAATTCACCTCAAGCCTCATCGTCATGGCGCTAGTCAGTCTCTGTGCTGCCGGATTGTCCATCTATCATTATCAAGAAGCTGTACTCATTTATTTCGATGATGAACGAATATTGACTTATGTACTTGCAGGCTGTGCTGGCGGCATGGCATTGATTCTGGCATTCGGCGTGATCCGTGGCATTTTGGTTTTAAAAGGCGTCATGAAAAGCAACATTGAATTCATTGATTAATGATTCATCTCTCGCGCTAGCCACACCGCTTGGCTAGCGCACTCTATACAACATTGTTTATACCTTGCTGCCCATAGGATTTTCTCCTTTTTTTTGCTAGTGTTTCCCTCATACTGGAACAACAATCACTGTTGTATCAACACGCAAGAATGATTTTGCGTTGACCCGACCGAAATATGGAAAGCATCATGACTCATCCTATTATCTCTGATCTCAACAACCGCTACACCGCCAAGCGTTACGATGCCTCAAAACGCATTCCCCAAGCCGATCTGGATATACTGTATGAAGCGATGCGTTTGTCGGCTTCGTCCATCAACTCACAACCGTGGAAATTCATTGTGATTGAAAGTGACGCCGCCAAACAACGTTTTCACGATACCTTCGCCAATAAGCATCAGTTTAACCAGCCGCATGCAAAAGCAGCGTCACACATCATTCTGTTTGCCCACAACCCGCACTACACGCGCGAAAACTATGCCTATGTTGTCGATAAAGGTATTGCCGATGGCCGCGTACAGCCAGAAAACCGTGAGCAAGCCTTTGGATCGTATGTCTTTGCCGATCTCAATACCGATGAGAATGGCTACAACGGCAGTTGGACCAATTCACAAACCTACATTGCCCTAGGTAACACTCTGCATACATTAGCGCGATTGGGCATTGATTCCACCACCATGGAAGGGATTGATCGTGAACTTATCGGTGAGATTTTCAAAGAAGAGTTAGATGGCTATGTGTGTAACATCGCGCTAGCTATCGGTTATCACCATGCCGATGAAGACTACAATGCCAATTTACCGAAATCACGCCTTGCCAAAGAAGTGGTTCTCACCGTGCTGTAGCAAAGAAATTTTATCCTGTTCATCCAAACTTTCGAGTGATTCATGATCTTTGAAAACAACAGGTTGTGAGTATTTACATCTGACAGAATACTATAACGAATAGAGGCTTTTGCCCTATACGGATTAACACGACGTACTATTCAAGGAAGAATGCAATGAAACCGTCACTCCATTACCTGTGCCCTTTGTGCGCGACGCAGTCAACGGCTGAATTAAAAGAAATTGATAAGCTTATCAAAGATAAGACAACAAACTGTCAGTCCTGCAACGGTGAGCTGGCATTAAATAACGAAGGGATTACCACCCTGACAGCAAGATGTGAGGAGATTAAAGCCGCGGGGACCTATCAGTTATGGGGCAGCTTGATCATGGTGGCTTCAACGCTGCTTCACTTTTCAGAAGTCATTACCATGCCCCTGCTTATCATCGGTTACGTAGCGACCGCGGGGCTTTATATTAAATCGCATTCCACCACCTTCCCGGATGCGATGCTCACTTTTTATGCCGATGACAGCGCTCATGATAGCAACACAGAAACAGCTGATATGGACTTAAACAACGAGAACGCAGCAAAAACACTGAATGACACCCCATAACGTCTGATCATCAGTACACAGGAGGGTATTGCGCCGCGACAACGCCGCAATGTCACAATAACGCAATGGCACAGCCACCTCGCATCACCCTCCTTGCTCATCCCCTCACCGACTTGTATCGTCTTCATACCCCTACCCGCTTTTGCACATCACTTTCCTTGTCATCGGCGAGCGATTAACATTTAATACCACTGACATGCACTTACGCATCCTGTAATCGCTATGGCGAATGAAAATACGCCGAGTAAGGTATGTGTGACCGAATCATTTTAGTAAGGGATCAGTTTGGCTAAAAAATATTACGTTGTCTGGCACGGTCGAAAAACAGGCATCTTTACCAATTGGGCAGACTGCAAAGCACAAGTCGATAAATTCAATGGCGCGAGATATAAGTCTTTCCCAACGTTAGCTGAAGCTGAAGCCGCTTTTGGCCAAAAAGCGTCACCGTCATCATCTCCAACGTCATCCCGTCGCGCCGCTCCTCAAACGAAAAAGAAAGCGGCTCCGCTGTCTCAAGCACAAATCACCGCGATGCCGTTTGATATTAAGATTTTCACCGACGGTGCCAGTGAGCCGAATCCGGGCGAATCCGGCACTGGGTTGGCCGTGTATGAACAAAACCAGCTAAGCGAGTTATGGTATGGCATTTATCAAGCCATGGGCACCAACAATACCGCGGAACTCAATGGCTTGTATCAAGCCTTAATCATGGCAAAAACAAAACTTGCGCAAGGCCGTTCGGTTGCCATTTATTGTGACTCGATGTACACCATTGATTGCATCACCAAGTGGGCAAAAGGCTGGGAATCAAAAGGCTGGGTGAGACCCGGGGGTGAAATTAAAAACCTCGACATCATCAAACCCGCGTATGCGTTATACCAAGAGATTGCGGCCAGCATCACCATTTACCATGTGAATGGACACGTGGGTATTGAGGGCAACGAACTGGCCGATAGAATGTCGATTATTGCGATTGAAGCGCAAGAAGAAGGCTTGAGCTTGTACCGTGAAACGGATGACATCGCTGAAATACTGGCCTGCCGTAGAGGCTAAAACACGGCAACATTCCGTTCTTAATATGCAACGCCTGCCCCTCTCCCATTCTCGGGATACGGCGAAGCACCGCATTCTATAGAAAACAAGATTGATCTGCATTACAGTCAAGGTCATACAGATCAATCATTCTTCGAGGCCATCATGTTTAATCAACGCCCTATAAAACAAGCCAAAACCATCGATAATGTGTACGGCAGTGCGTTTTATCACCTTGAAGCCAAAGACAGAACCATTGATGAGCTCAGAAAAAAACTCGTCGCCAAAACCGATAACCAAGAATGGATTGATACCGTCATCAATGACTTAATTGATCGCGGGTATTTAAAATCTGATGACAGATTTGCCGCTAACTTCACTGAAATGGCCTTCAGTGCAGAGAAAGGCAGCCAATTCATTCAATCGAAGCTGAAAGAAAAAGGCATCAGCGAAGCCACCATTAGCGAAGCGATTGCCTACGTCATGCAGCGTGACAACATTTGCGAGATGACCTTGCTGCAACGCCGTCTCGCGAACATGCGGCTTGAGTCATTATCCAGTGATAAATTGCATGCCACGTTAACAAAATATGGGTTCAAATCATCCGATGTGCGTGACGCGGTTCAAGCGCACCCTGTGGCCGCTTCATTGCCATCTAAAATGCAAATCAAGGCGGATAAAACCGACATCACCAAAGAAATCGAAAGGMTTGCCCGTAAATTAAAAGGCAAATCGACCATTCGTCSGGARCTACAACAAAAGCTGATTGATGTGTCTCATTTTGATGAACAAGTCGAGAAGTTAGAGTTGAATGGCACTATCGATTTTTATGAAAACTGCCGCTTACGCTTAGAGAAAAAACGCTTCGACTTGTCGAACTCAAAAGACAAAAGCAAAGCCTATGCGTACCTGTATTCACATGGCTTTTCGTCTGATGAAATCAAGGAAACGCTGGGAAATTAAATACACACGGGGTAATAAAATTAAGGGGTGGATAACGAAAAGGGAGACATGATGTTGCTAAACTTATTTTACGCACTTTTCCTTCATCCCTAAATAGGCTAGTGAGATTATGATAAAAATGCTGGTATGCGACTTTGATGGCACAATCAATGGTGGCCCATCGCGCGGTGTGCATGAACTTTCTGACTACCTCAGTACGCAACACGATTTACACTTTGTCATCGCGACCGGCCGAACCTTTCCTTCCATCACCGATGGACTCACCACCGAAAACTACCCGTCTCCCCGCTGCATCATTAGCGATGTGGGCACCCAAATTCACCATGACCACGACCATGGGGCAGATGCCCTTTGGCAACGTCAATTAGAAACTAAATGGCGCAAATCGGCCATTCAAGAGGCGCTCAGCCATATTCCGTTTCTCGGTGAATGCCATGCCCTGCACCAAGGGGACTATAAACTCACGTTTGAAGGGAAACTTAGCCCGCAACAATGTGATGCGGTTGCCGCACAGTTACTCTCCCACCAGATTGATGTGGATCTCACCTACTCACATGATTGGTTTTTAGACATCACTCCTAAAGGGGTCAATAAGGCAACGGCCATTCATTACTTAATGCAAAAGCACGGTTTATCTGTCCACGAAATTTGCGTTGCGGGTGATTCGGCCAACGACACCGCCATGCTGACCATGCCCGGTATCAATGCCATTTTAGTCGCGAATCATTACCCTGAAGTGGCGCACTTGTCAGCCTTGAATCATGTTTACACCAGTACGGCATCCCACGCGGAAGGAGTACTCGAAGGGTTAAAATACTGGCAGGGTGTGGCCATCAGATAATGCCTAATGACATCGCTGAATGGCAATGCTTGCTGACCGACTTTGGGGTAAAAGAGTCAGACAAACATTGCCATCATGGTGTGCGTCGCAGGATGATACTGGGTTAGTGTACCGTAGGATGTGATAACGCTATCAACAGATCCGACGCTGCTTGTTTCGGGCTCGGAGCATGGCAAATCGCGGAAACCAATGCGACACCATCCACCTCAGTCGCAATAACCGCCGCCAAATTCGTTTCGTTAATACCGCCAATGGCTACAATGGGGAACGAACTCTGCGCCACGGCTTTCGTCAAGCCCTCAATGCCCCACGCTTTCTTGATATTGGTTTTGGTCGGCGTGGCAAAAATGGCACTCAACCCTAAATAGTCCACAGGCATGGCTTCTGCGTCCACCAGCTGCTGCTCATTTTCTACCGACAAGCCGAGAATTTTTTGCTCACCGATCAATTGGCGCGCTATATCGGCAGGCATGTCAGATTGTCCTAAGTGCAGCCCGTCGGCATCAACCGCCAACGCCACATCCACCCGATCATTGATGATCAGCGGCACACCGGTTCCCTGCAAAATGGCTTTCACTGCTTGTGCACGCTCAATAAAGGCACGTACATCGCCGTGTTTTTCACGTACTTGCACCATGGTGACGCCGCCAGCGACCGCTTCTGCCACCACCATTTTCAGGGTATCAATATCTTGCTGATCATCCGTCACTAAATACAGACGGTATGGATTCATTTCCGTCATCGTCCTACCCCATCTTCAAACGTTGCATTAACGTTTCTTCATCTAACTGATACAGCGCATCAAGAAAATGAAGCTGTAACGTGCCTGGTCCGTTGGATTGCTCGGCGGCAATTTCACCCACTACGCCCATCACGGCAGCCGCTGCCAATCCCGTGGTTTCGCCAACAGCGGCAAACGCACCCGTTAAGGCCGACAACGTACACCCCATGCCCGTTACGTAAGGCATCATGGCATGGCCATTGTGCAATGCGGTTATCCCCTGCGCTGTCACGATGTAGTCGACTTCACCAGAGATCACAACAGAGCAACGGTAAGCCTTAACCAGATACTGGGCAGACTCCACCGCCGTTTCGCTGCTATCTAGCGCATCAACACCTTTACTTTTCCCCTCTTCACCCGCTAACGCGATAATTTCAGAGGCATTACCACGAATGATCAGAGTTTCTGCAGCATCCGCAAGGCGACGAGAGGTTTCGGTTCGCAAGGTGCTGGCCCCGCACCCAACAGGATCCAGTACCACGCACTTCTTATTCACGTTCGCCTGCTCAACCGCATACGCCATGCGCGGCGTCCACTGGCTATCGAGCGTACCGATATTAATCACCAAGGCGCCGCAGAAGGTCATCATCTCCGCCATTTCTTGCTGCGAATGCGCCATGATCGGTGATGCGCCGATCGCCAGCAGCGCGTTCGCCGTATTGTTCATCACCACATAATTGGTGATATTCACCACCAACGGCTTTTGCTTACGCACAGCCTGAAGTGAATCAAAAATGAGTTGTGTTTGTGCAGGCGAATGAGCTTGTATCCTCATGATTATCCTTCCTTCAGGGCATTTAAGCCTTGCTGCCAAAATGCCACTTCCATGCGGGTAGCGGTTTTAAAAACGCTGACCAGATGTTGGCCACGCGGACTAGTTAACTCAATATCGCGTAATAAACCATCAAGATGTTCGGTCCCTCTCGCGACACCTTGCTGGAACTCATCGCCGCTGTACAACGCAACCCAACTCGCATACGGGTTACCTTCTACCACCGTACTCGGCGCAGCTGCCAACAAACGGCCAATGGCAGCATAGCCGATTGCACAAGGCGCTAACGCGGTGTACAAATCGACGATATCGCCTGTCATGCCCGCATCCAATACATAGCGGGTATAAGCGACGGTGCCGACATCCTCGGCTTCGGCTTCCATGTCCGCTTCGGTTAATCCCCATTGCTCACAATAGGTCACATGGTGAGCAATTTCTGAATCCAGTAACGCGTGCACACTGGGTAAGGCTTTACGCATGTCCGCTAAGGTGCGCGCTTTATAAATCGCCAACGCATAAGCGCGGGCATACTGCTTTAGGAATAAAAAATCTTGCTTGAGGTAATGCAAATAACACGGCTGGGCTAACGTCCCCGCCCCCAACTGTTGCACAAACGCATGCTGGGTATATTCCGTCCAATCTTTTTGGCAAGCTTCAATCAAATCTTGATGGTTCATCGCACTGTGTTCCTTATTCGTTCGTATTCGTTATTGAAAAGACGGCACGTAATCTTGCGCTTTCGGAAGTGTTTCAATGATCTTGTGCGCCTGCATGAACGCGGCATAGTCATCGTAACGTTTCAGATCCACCGCCGCTGGACGCAAGGCATAACGGGTCAAGGTGTCCTTCCATGCGCGGTGGTTAAGTGCGTTATCTAATGTATCTGGGGCATAGGAAACGAAGGTTTTCCATGCCGCATCCGGGTGATTCACTATATATGTGGTGGCCTGCTCAAGGGCGTGATTAAACGCTTGAATCGCCGCTTTGTCGTACGTGTTCGCATTGGCGACAAACACCAGTTCATCATACGCTGGCACACCGTGCTCTTCGGGGAAAAAGGCTTTCGCTTTGTAGCCTTCTAACGCCAATTGGTTGGTTTCAAAGTTACGTAAACCACCCCAAATCGCATCCACTTTGCCAGAGGCTAACGATGACGATAACGCCCAGCCCACGTTGATGATTTTCACGTCATCCATGCTGAGACCACCGCTGTTAAGCATGGTGCCAATGGTCGCTTCTTCATTGCCCGCAATCGCGATGCCGATTGTCTTGCCTTTAAAATCGGCCATGCTGTTGATGCCTTTGCCTTCCAACACCATCAGGGTGTTTAACGGGGTGGCGATTAAGGTCGCCGCACGCACCAACGGCAAACCCGCCGCAACATCAATGGTTAAGTTCGGTTGGTAAGTAATGGCAAGATCCAGTTTATTCGCCGCCACCAGCTTAGGCGGCATGCTTGGGTCAGCAGGCTCTTGAATGGTGACGTCTAAGCCATTCGCGTTGAAATAGCCTTTCTCTTTCGCAATCACAATGGGGCCATGATTGGGGTTCACGAACCAATCCAGCATCAAGGTCAGCGGCTGTGTTTTAGCGGCGGTATCCGCAAGCGCGGCACCCGACATCATGAGCGATACAAGAAGTGCAGCCGCCGAGGCGACGTATCGCATGCCTGTCTTTTTCATTGTGTGTCCTTATTCTGGTGTAGTAAGAGGGTAATTATGACGCTCAGCGTTAATCGGCTTGCCAAGGGATCAGGCGTTTTAGCAGTGTGTCTGTGATGAAATACAGCGACACCGATAATGCAGAAAGGATGAATAACGCAGCAAACATCTCATCAATCATCATGCGGGCATTGGCTTGGAGCATCAGGTAGCCCAGCCCTTCACTGGACCCCACCCATTCACCGGCTACTGCACCGATCGGGGCGATCACCACTGCGACACGGATCCCCGACGCCAAGGTTGGCAATGCCGCTGGCAACTGCACATAACGCAGCCGTTGCCATTTCGTGGCACCCATGGTGCTGACTAAATCGAGGTACCCTGTTGGGGTATTGCGTAAACCGTCATAGCAACAGGTCGTCACGGGGAAGAAAATGATCAACGCGGCCATCACCACTTTCGATCCAATGCCGTAACCCAACCACAACATCAGCACCGGCGCGATAGCAAACACAGGAATAGCCTGACTGGCGATCAATAACGGTAATAACCAACGTTTTAGCGGTTTGAACAGCAGCATTTGCAACGCAAAAAACAACCCCATGGATAACCCCAGCAGTAAACCCAGCAGGATTTCTTGCGCGGTTACCCAAGTGTGTTTCAACAACACATCATGCCGCTGCACCATGCGTTCAAACACATCCAACGGCGCCGGCAAAATGAACGACGGCATAGCAAACACCACCACAATGGCATGCCAGATACCAACGATGATCGCCGCACTGATCGCCACTCGCACCACAGGATGCGATAACGGGGACGCGGAAACAGCCGCCTTTGTGGAGGATGACGACTGTACAGCAGAGGATGCGGGCGTTAATGGGGTCAAGTTATTCATCATCTTGCTCCAAGCGCGTTAAGATCTCTTGCTGCAGGCGGGCGCAATCGGCATCGTAGTCACGCGGTGTCGTCGACGCTGGCACTTCAAGCGCCGTCGCCCTAGCAGGTTGCCCTTGCAGGATGTACAACGCATCGGCCAGACGCAGGGCTTCTTGCGGATCATGGGTGATCAGCACCACGGTTTTGCCTTTCAGTAGCGTGCAGGCGAGGTTTTGCAATTTATGGCGTGTGACGGCATCGAGCGCCGAAAAAGGCTCATCCATCAGTACCATGGGTTTGTCTTGCATCAAGGTACGCGCCAATGCCACCCGTTGACGCATCCCGCCAGAAAGTTGCTGAGGGCGATAATGCGCTTTGTCGGCTAAGCCCACACTGGCTAATAGCGTGAGGGCTTTATTTTTGGCGTGACTGGCGAGATCAGCATGATGGGTGGTGGAATCGGAGGAACGATGCGATGCTGGCGCACCAAATCGCGTACTCAACATGACGTTATCCAGTACCGTTAACCACGGCATTAACAGATCTTGCTGACCCATGTAAGCGATGTGTCCGTTCAGATCAGACACGGGTGTCGTGGTTAGACGCCCCTTCCACGCGACGTTGTCACCCAATAACCCGGCTAAATAGCGTAACAGCGAGCTTTTCCCGCACCCACTGCGCCCCAATAAACAGGTCCATTGGCCAGCGGGGATCTGCATGTTCAACCCCGCCAACGTTGCCGTTTCACTGTCGAGATAGCGTAAATAGCCGTCTTCAATCGTCACCGTCACCGCACGAGGGGGCGCTAACGGTGACGGCTTCATGGACGTCACACATGGCGTGTTAACGGACATCATTATGCCCAGGGAAGAAATGGTGCACAGGGCCATGACCTTGACCAATGTCTAACGCGTCAGCATGCAAAATCGCCTGTGAGATATACTGTTTGCCCAACGTCACCGCTTGTAATAAATCGTTGCCTTGTGCCAGATAAGACGCGATCGCCGACGACAAGGTACAGCCTGTGCCATGGGTATTGCGGGTTTGTACGCGTTTTGCGCTCAGTTGCTGCACAGCATCGGCGAAAATCAGCAAATCGTTACTGTTCTCGTCTTGCTCAAGATGGCCACCTTTTAGCAATACCGCTTTGGCACCTAACTGACGCAGGTCAGCAATCATCGCCGTCATGTCCGCTTCGTTAGCCGGTACCTGACCACCCACCAGCGCCGCCGCTTCTGGCAGATTCGGGGTGATCACATCCGCCAATGGCAACAATTCGGCCTTCAATGTGCTGATGGCCGAGGTTTCCAATAACAGATCCCCGCTGGTGGCCACCATGACAGGATCCACCACCACATAGGCAGGACGATATTGCTTAATTTTGGCGGCAACGACCTTGATGATATCGGTATCAGCCAACATACCCACTTTCACCGCCACCACATTCAAATCGGAAAATACCGCGTCGAGCTGGAATTCCACATGTTCAAACGGGATAGGACAAATGGCAGAGACGCCCAACGTATTTTGTGCCGTGATCGCCGTAATGACCGAGCAGGCATAACCGCCCGTCGCAGAAATCGCTTTAATATCAGCTTGAATGCCAGCACCGCCGCCACTGTCTGAACCGGCAATGGTTAATACAATCGGCGTTGAGACAACAGGTTGTTGCGGAGTGTACGATAAAATAGACATGATAATCCCTTGAACTGACGTTCTAGAACATATCAAGCCCATACAGGGATAATGAGAAAGGAAAGATCATCATCTGCAAGACAGATAGTTCCCTACGCCAGTGTTAACTGAATCAGGTTCAACGGGTCTCGCAAAGCGATCTCAGCCATCAGGCTCCCCGACTACACTGCTGCGATAGTAACAATATTTAATAAAAGAGCAACATATCAAACTTGTATTGTATTGATTATGTGTATCAAAACACTTTTTCACATGCTTTTCGAAACATTTGTGTTGGTAAAATGACTCACCACATAACGGGCAAGCATCGCCAATGAAATGCCACACACAATACCGCCACCATTCGCGGCCATGTCTAACCACTCCCCATAACGGTTCACATACGGTTGAATCAGCTCTATCGCCCCACTCCACAACCAAAACACGCCACCCAATGCGATCCAGTATCGCGGTCTGACAAACGCCGCTGGGAACATTAACGCCGCATAAGCAATAAAATGGTGGGTTTTATCCGTTCCCGGCACCGTTGGCAAACTGGGCATGGGCGACAGGGATAACAGCGTGATAGCCAACAGTGTTAAAACGGTAATTGCCACCCAGTAGCGTTGCATTAAACGGAAAATCATTATCATAAGAGCTCAATATAAAAAAGGGTGCATAACTTACTATGCCCTTCACGTAATCACAAGATGACCAAGATCAAGCTGTCACCTATTTCACTCTCAAACGGTATACCGCTTGTCTACGCTTATAGTAAGCCCTTTGAGTGCCAGCAAGGAGGAGTTATGGACTTTTCAGAACGCATGAAGTTACGCGGCAAAGCCGAAGAAGACCTGTATTTTGCAAAACGTGACAAAGCCCTTATTGATGCCATCCATGATATGGCGGCAGAGGGCCGCATCAAGCAATGGCATGAAAATGTAGACAAGGACGATGACCGACCCCCTCGCACATGAACAGGCACGACAACGGCAACCCGATTCGCTAACGTGGCTGGCTATCATTAACGCACAGTAAATACGCGCATCTCCGTTTACCTTCTGCCGCTTCCACAGCAACGGCGTGAAAAGATTTATGTATATCAAGAAGTACGTTACACTTCCTCACAAACCGTAATCGTTGGTGATGCAGGCGACTGCTGCAAATAACCGACATGAATTCCACCGGTTGCGCTTACCCAAGGTGCTCGCACGCCGGAAAAGAAAATAGAGCTTCCCTATGAGTAACACCATCCAGTGGTTCCCGGGCCACATGCACAAAGCGCGTAAAGAGATTGAGGAAGTACTTCCAAAGATCGATGTGATCATTGAAGTGCTTGATGCCCGTATCCCTTTCAGTAGCGAAAACCCACTGATCAAAACCTTTCGTGAAAAGAACAACAAGCCTGTCGTTAAAGTGCTGAACAAGCGTGACTTGGCGGATCCGGAAATGACGGAGATGTGGATCAATCACCTTGAAAAAGAGCAAGGCGTAAAAGCCATTGCCATCACCACTGAAAACATTAACGAAGTGAATAAAATCACTGAGCTGTGCCGCAAATTGGCGCCACACCGTGAAGACATGGGCAAGCATATTCGCACCATGATCATGGGTATCCCGAACGTGGGTAAATCGACCATTATCAACACCCTTGCGGGTCGTTCAGTGGCGATTACCGGTAACCAGCCAGCCGTTACCCGTCAGCAGCAGCGTATTAACCTGCAAAACGGGATCGTACTGTCTGATACCCCTGGAATTTTGTGGCCAAAAGTGGAAAACCCACACAGTGGTTTCCGCCTTGCCGCAACGGGCGCAGTGAAAGATACCGCGATGGATTACATCGATGTGGCTTTCTTTACCGTTGAATACTTGGCACAAGCCTACCCTGAGCGCTTGAAAGCCCGTTACGACATTGACGAGCTACCAGAATCTGAAATCGAAATGATGGAAGAAATCGGTCGCAAGCGTGGTTGTCTGAAATCAGGTGGTCGCGTGGATCTGCACAAAGCCTCTGAAATTCTGATCAATGAACTGCGTAACGGTACGCTGGGTCAAATCACGATGGAACGCCCAGAAATGATCACCCAAGAGTTGATCGATGTGGCTGTAGAAAGCGAGCGCAAAGCCGAAGAAAAAATTCGCGTAAAAGAAGAGCGTCGTAAGCGTTACTTGCGTAACAAGCGCTAATTTTCACGACCGTGTCTGCGTAAAAACAGGCGCATTGCAAAAACGGCATCGTCGTCATGCAATCTGGAGCCACCTGCACTGAGCGGCAGGTGGCTTTTTCACCCTTGCAGCCCTGCAAAAAAACAACGAAAATAGCCCATACTCAAGTGAACGCCCAATACCCTTTCGTTGAAGATCGCATCTTGAGGGAATTTAGGGTGATAGGGAAACTTTTCGTGCTACGGCCGGTCTGATTTCGTTCAAGCATGTTTATTTTCAGCCTGTTGATACCCAACACGCTGACTGAAGTAAGGTCTAAAAACGTTTTTCATGTATGCCACTGACACACGCCGCCAACGAGCCAAATACGCCCTATGGTTAATCGCCATGGCGATGTTTGTGTGCACCAGTCAAAATACACGACTAACAACGACCTGCTCGGCATCACCGACCGTCAACGCGGTTGATACGCTTAACGCGACCTTTATCACCGGCAATACACCGGCGTTGGCACAATCAAACCCTATCGTCGCGTTTCTTGCCATGCAGATCGACGCGTTGCACGCCGAAGCGCAACAAAATGATGCCCTCACCCGCATAGCCAACAGCGACATCAGCAACGCCTGTTCGCTGACTGACCACCTGCTACCGTGGCACTCGCCCCAACTTGAACACGGCATCATCAATTTACTGTTTATCGTCCTTACCTTTGCTGTCTTTGCCGGCGCAGGGTTACTGGTACCGGTTCTCACTGAACCGATTATTCCGACGCAGCGGCGTCACCTGACTTTTTGTGTTTTCCGGGAATGAAACCGGCTGAGTCCATTCTGGCCATCGCGTAAGCGCGTTCTGTAACGTTTTTATTTTTGGAGTCACCACAGTGAATCACCTGTATCCACACGGCCGCATCGAAGCTCGCCGTGTCTCAACCACCCGTACTTTCGTTGTGCTAATCATGGCATTCATGAGCCTGTTCATGTCGTTAAATGCATGGGCAAACAACGCCTCTACGGGGTGGTTAAATAACCCAGACCACCCGCCTATTCAAGTGCGCTTTATGCTCACAGGGCAAACCGATCCGGCCGCTAAAACAGTCGAAGGGTTGCTTGAAGTCCAACTGAATGATGATTGGAAAACCTACTGGCGCAGCCCGGGCGAAGGTGGTGTTGCCCCCTCGATTGATTGGGCATTGTCCAGCAATGTCAGCGATGTCGACTGGCATTGGCCGATGCCAAAACGCTATGAGTTCTTAGGCGTAGAAACCCTTGGCTATAAGCACCACATTAATTTCCCCATGACTTTGCACATTGAAGACATGGAGAAGCCGGTTTTTGTGTCCGGCAAATTAACCATGTCGTCGTGTACCAATATCTGTGTGCTGACCGACTACGAGATCACGCTAAACTTCCAACCGAACGCGGTACGTTATAACGAAGAAGCCATGCACTTGTACAACCAAGGCATGAGCCACGTCCCACAAGCGCAACCGTCCGTCACCATTGATGCCGCCAGTTGGGATGAAAAAAGTCGTGAGCTCACGCTGGTTGCTACCAACAGCTTAGGCTGGCAGCAGCCGGATGTGTTTGTCGATGGCGACACCCAGAACGTGAAAGACGCTTCATTCTTAAAGCCGACTGTCGACATTAATGGCAACACGCTGATCGCAACAATGCCGGTAAACAGCTGGTTTGGCACACCAAAACTGAACAATGAAACCTTGAATATCACCATCAGTGATAACGGTTTTGCGGTCGAAGAAACGGCGGTTGCCAGCCATCAACCCCTTGCGATCCCCGTAGATAGCAGCACTAACTTATGGGAAATCATCGGCTTTGCCCTGCTGGGTGGCTTAATCCTGAATATCATGCCTTGTGTGCTTCCTGTTTTGGGGATGAAACTGAGTAGCGTGATTGCGGCAGAAGGGTTGGCACGAAAACAAATTCGCTTGCAGTTTTTGTCGTCGGCAGCTGGCATTGTGACTTCATTCTGGCTACTGGCAGGCTTCCTGATCGCACTGAAAGTATCAGGGCAAGCGCTCGGCTGGGGCATTCAGTTCCAGAGTCCGTTTTTCATTGGTGCGATGGTGGTGATCACCGCCCTTTTCGCGGCCAACATGCTGGGGCTGTTTGAGATCCGCCTGTCGAGCAATACCAATACCTGGTTGGCCACCCAAGGGGATGAGTCTTACGTCGGTCACTTTGTGCAAGGCATGTTCGCGACCCTACTGGCAACGCCGTGCAGCGCGCCATTCTTAGGTACCGCCGTGGCCTTTGCCTTGGGCGCCGATATGCTGACCTTGATCGCTATCTTCACTGCGCTGGCCATCGGTATGGCAGCGCCGTGGTTGGTGATTGCCCTCTTCCCACGCTTGGCACAAATGCTGCCTAAGCCGGGGGGGTGGATGGACAAAGTCAAAACCCTGTTTGGCTTCATGATGCTTGCGACCAGCGTGTGGTTACTGAGCTTGATGACCAACTTCCTCAGCACGCCTGTGGTAGCCATTATTGGTGCACTCATGCTAACCGTGTTGCTATGGCGATTGGGCAAAACGAAAGGCCGTAAACCGGTGATCTTCGCACTCGCCATGGTGGTACTGGGTAGCGGTGGTGGTTTGATCGCGGGCAGCATGACCGCCGATAACTGGTCAACGCCACTCCCGCAAGATCATGCATGGCAGCCGCTGGATGTAGAAGCGATTGATGACTATGTGAAAGCAGGCAAAACCGTGGTGGTGGATGTCACGGCCGATTGGTGTATCACCTGTAAGGTCAATAAAGTCAGTGTGCTATTGCAAGATCCGGTACACAGCCAACTTGCCGGCGACAACATCGTGCTTATGCGTGGTGACTGGACCAAACCGTCAGATTACATCACCGGCTACCTACGCTCAAATGGCCGTTACGGGGTACCGTTTAATATCGTCTATGGTCCGAAAGCACCGAAAGGCATCCCCCTACCGGTGATCCTGACCAATGATGATGTGCTCAATGCGCTATCATCAGCTGCACAGTCCGCCACACAGTAAGGCAAGCTGATGACGACATCTCAAGATAAACACGCATCGGCACAAACGGGTGCGAATCCCCCTTCTTCACCCCGTTGGAAACGCTGGTTGAAAGAAGCAGTATGGATGCTGATATTGGTGACTGTTGTCAGTATGGGGGTGGACATGTGGCGCAGTCGCAATCTGCCGACGGACACGCTACCAACACCACACCTGCAAACGTTACTTGGTGAGCAGATGGATTTAGCCGCTCTCAGCCAAGATGAACCCGTCATGCTGTATTTCTGGGGATCATGGTGTTCTGTATGCCGCTTTGTGAGTCCCGCCGTTAACTGGTTGGCGGATGACTATCGCGTGATCACTGTGGCGTTAAACTCTGGCGATGATCGCCGGTTAGCTGCCTATCTGGATCATCATGATTACCGCTTTACAACGATCAATGATCAACGAGGTAATATCATGAAAGCGTGGGGATTCACGGCAGTACCCACGGTGGTGATCATAGAGAAAGGCAAGGTCGCCAGTGTGACCACCGGCTTTACCAGCCTGCCTGGATTGTGGCTAAGACTGCAATAACCGCCACACACTCCGCCCAATATAGACATAGCCCACGGCATCATGCCGTGGGCTATTTTTTTAGACCTGTCTCGAAGTAGTCTTGTACAGTCTGTCTAGTACGATCATCAATCGATAAACACTGCGACGTGATTCACTCCCACTCCCAGTGTCGCCCTTCATGCCCTTGTGAATACATCATGCGATAGCCGCTAATGTTTTGGTGCGGTACGTCTTTCATGATCTTTTGGAACTGCGTTTGATCCACATGGATCAAGTGCTTGTGGTCACCGGACTCAATGTACAACTCGTCTTGTTCGAGCAACATGTCATCCACCAGCATATCCACCTGATAAGCAGGTCCTAATGAGGGCACCGCACCCGGTTCACAGTCTTGAAAGAGCTGCGATAACTCATGCTCCCCGACCAAGAAATACGGTTTGCCGAGCATGCGACTGATTTTATCAATCATCACGCGTCGGTTAGAGGGCACGACCGCCATTAAAAATTCGCCTTGCTGATCTTTTAGCACTACCGCTTTAGCGACTTGCGCCGTCGGAACGTGAGACGCAATAGCGGAACTAAAAGATGTGTCAGTGTGCTTATGCTGGGTGAGATTAAAATCGATATTGTTATTGTCCAGGAACTGCTCGACAGTCATTGCGATAGCCATAGGATCACCTCGTTTACGTTTTGGTGCTCCTAGAGTATAGCGGTCTATCGAGATCAGCATCTCACCTACGGGGTAATACGACGGGCTTGCCAATAGGTGCGTTGCCAGTATGGATTGTTCAGACTAGAGATCATGACACCCTGTGAGGTTGATGCATGCAGGAACTGTTCATCACCGACATAGATCCCCACATGGCGCAGGTTACGACCCGTTTTAAAGAAGACCAAATCCCCTTTTTTGAGTGCTTTTATATCCACCCATTTGCCTTTACGCACTTGCTCAGACGTCGTGCGCGGCAATTGCATTTTCAGGACATCAGAAAAGCCCACTTGTACAAATGCTGAACAATCAATGCCTTTACGGCTGGTGCCGCCTAATTTATACGGCGTGCCTTGCCACTGACGATAGACCGTATCAAACGTCGGGGTTGATGACAGTGGCACGTCCATCGGTATATAGGTATAGCGGGGATCGTTACCACTGGTGCGGTGGTTTGCTGAGTGCTTCTGTGATTCCAGTGTCTGGGAGTTTGATTGATCATGATCCGGGGCAGAACTGCAACCTGTGACCAAGCCTGCCACTAACATCGTATATACTGCTATTTTCACCGCTCACGCTTCCTTTACTGCAATCGAAATGACAATTATTTATGGTGGATAATTGTGGATTCTATCAAGTTTAGACCCTATCAACCATGTAATCCTCACAAGAAAAGGCACATTGATGGCAAAATATGCACATCCTGTTTTTTCCAGCCCTTCATATGAAAAAACACACCCTTTTATTTGTCTCGTTATGACGCTGAACCACAAAAAATAGCCTGCATCACATAATCCGAACGCGCAAAAATGCAGCGCTAAGATTACGGTAAGGTAGTAGCGGTAAAGGAATAATGAAAGGATGAGAAAAGGAGTAAATGAGAAAGGTTATGCAGCGAAAAACAAAAAAAAGGCTAGCAAAAAATGCTAGCCCATAAACTCCACACAACAGAAGAAATAGATACGAAAACACAACCTATGGGTTAATGACTGTATCTACTGAGGGTAGTTATCGCCTGTATCCGTGGTGTTATCCAGTTGTTTTTTTCCAAGCAAGAAACAACTGCGACAGGCTTCACGCTCTCCTTCTTATTGCCAATAAAACTCGGTCAAAACAAGGAATTAGTAGTTTGATTGACCGATTTCATTTTCTCATGCACAAAGGTAATCTCCCCTTGTAACATGGTCATTAAAACGGTGGATTTTGCGATCTGTTCTGCATTCAGTTTCGTTAAATCCTTATCGACAAATGCTAAATCCGCCGACTTGCCAATCACAATACTGCCAGTGACCGATTCAATCCCGAGCGATTTAGCCGGTTCAATCGTGTAGCTCTCGATCGCCTTATGGATATCATTCAGCGCATAGCGTTCTGGCTGCTGTAAGTTTTCACTAATACGCTCAAGAGGCGAAACATATTGAGCTCCAATCCCCCCGCTGCTTAATGCGATACTGGTTGAAAACTTCTCCAGCGCTTTCACGCTGACCACCTTGGCATGATTCGTTGCACTATGTGCAAGTTCAGCGTCTTCCGCGGCATTGAACAAAAAGTTGACCGTCACACCCAACTCATTGAACAGTGGATATTGCACTGGCTTAATGAACTGCATACCTGTCACCGTAAAGCGTTGATCATCGCTATTACGACGCGCATTTTGAATCGAATATAGCGACGCTTCTACTGCAGAATCCCCTTCAGCGTGGATATACGCGCTAAAACCAATTTCTTTCAAGCGCATAAGCCATGAGTTCAATTCTGTGGGTGTAAAATAGAAAAGGCCATTCGGCTCCGACTTAACAGCGGGTTCATGGTAAGGATAGCTCAACCGAGCAGTCCCTAAGCGATACTGACCATCAACATTGATTTTTACCTGATTAAGCAGATAACGCGCGTTTAAATCATTACGGTACATATGCCTGAGTTGCGCCAGCTGATCATTCACACCTTTAAACGGCGATAAGCGGGGTCGCACCGACAATCGTAACCCTTGGTTATACTGCTGTGAGATCTCTTCCCAGAATTTCATCCCTCCCCCGCACCAAAATCCACCTGACTCACCAATACTGGTGATGCCCAAGCGTTGTAGTTCCAGCGACAAAGTGCCAAAACGCGACAAGACCTTCGGCATGTCTAGCGGATAGGTTTTTAACGCTTCTTCTAACACTAGCTCTGACAATGAACCCAATACTATACCGCTAGCGATATTTTCAGCCGTGCGAATAATTTTTCCACCTATAGGATCCACACTGTGCTTGGTGATCTTCATCAGACTTAACGCCACTGAATTCATCCAAATCACCGAGGAATGTGGCTCACTAATCACCACTGGGGTTTGTGTAAAATGGGCATCAAGCCATTCTCTTGGTGTCAAACCATCTAAATCGATGGTTAACAAACCTTGCGCAAACCCAATTAACCATTGTCCTTGCGAAAGCGTTGCTGCCGTTTGGCGACATGCTCCAATAGATACCGTTTCCGCAGCCAAATCCAACTTACAGGCCACCTTTTCAAACCCAATCGTATCAAAAAGGTGAGTATGTAAATCAATGAAGCCAGGATAAATCGCACTGCCTTGGGCGTCGATGTGCTCAGTTGTCGCGGTCACTAATGACTGCGCGTCTTCTGATGGCCCCAAGTAACTGAATTTACCATCAGTAATGCCAATGACGGTATCTGGTGGCATGGTGTAAACCTGTCCGCCCGTGATCATCATATCTAATGATGACCGTGCTATAGCTGGTTTTGCACACAACCCAGCCAGCAGCATTCCAAGCAGTAAATGGCGTAATTTTGATGTCATTGTTCACCCATAAGCAGAATGTCACCGCTAGCGTATAATAGGTGACTCTCAAAACAGAAATGAGATTTATGAATACCCTGTTTTTTGTGAATCTACAACACTTTACCTTATCAAGAACGTCATTTTCGACCAACAACTGACACTTATTGCCTTTTCCCCCTCAAAGTAACAGTATTAGGCTGGTCACGCTGATCAAAAAAACACATAATAAACATCCTCTTGTTCCATATGCTAAGGAGTGCGCGTGCTGACGTTTATTCGACTTTTACTGGCTGCTGTTTTTATGATAGTGATGAGCCTTTTTGCTCTGATCTATTGCAGCGTCTTCAAACCCCGCGATCCCAAGCATGTCTACTTTTTCTGCCGCTGGTTCAACCAACTTCATAAACTGGTTGGAGTCACTCTGATCCAACGCGGATTAGAAAAAGCCCAAACCGTGCCGCGTGCCGTCTACATATCCAACCACCAGAACGTGTTTGATTTCGTCACCTCACCCGGCATGTTGCCCCCCCGCACAGTGTCTATCGGGAAAAAGAGCCTACTTTGGATCCCATTTTTTGGACAACTGTACTGGATCACCGGCAATATCTTGATTGACCGAGAAAATAAATCCAAAGCCCGTGACACCATCCAGCAAGTTGTCACCGCCATTCATGAACGTGATTTGTCTATTTGGATGTATCCAGAAGGTACGCGCAGTAAAGGCCGTGGATTGCTGCCTTTCAAAACGGGGGCATTTCGTATGGCCATTGCAGCAGGTGTACCTATTGTACCGGTCTGTGTCAGCTCTATTCACCATAAGATAGCGCTATCCAAGCGAAACAACGGCATTGTGATCACGGAAATGCTCGACCCGATTGATGTGTCAGGCTATACGCTGAAAGATGCACGAGCATTAGCGGAACACTGCCATCAGCTGATGGCGGCGAAAATTGCCGAATTAGATGAAGAAGTGGCACAACGCGAACACGCCCTTGCCACACAGAATGCACAGGTTAACGGATGAGGGTATAACCAACCGTCGTTGTCATTCCCGCCTCAGCACTACCGTCGACCACCAGCGCGATACGCTAAAAAGAAAAAACGCGTGTTATGCATCGCGTACAACACACGTTTTTTTGTTCGTCATACCGCTTCAGACAGAAAGCATCACGACGCCAACAACAGATCGAAGCCTTGACGCAATTGTTCACTTTGCAAAATACGCCCATGGCCGAGTCCTTCTGTCGCAATCAGTGTGACGTGATTCAACGCCGAAGCCGTTTCTGATTCGGTAAAAGCCGCAAATCGGTCTTGGCGATCATGCACAATCACCACTTTGCCTTGCCATTGATGCAATTTCGCCACCGGATCAATCGAATTCAATGGGCATTGGTACGCTTGGGCAATGTCCTCCACCACCGCATTAAACAGCTTCATGGAATACCCAGAATGCTGCACCGCAGAGACCAGATTATCGGTATAGTTCAGCACAGGTGCCACCAGTAGTACCGGCTTACCCTGCAAACAAGCATGCGCACTTTCCAATACCATGGCGCCCCCCATACTGTGTGCTACGACCCCTGCGATCTGCGTCTGTGCTTCAAGCACATCATCCAATGCACGAATAAACCCCGGTAAGTGGCCGTACAGCCCTTCACTTTCGCCGTGGGCAGGGTTATCAAAGGCTAATGCGGTGTACCCTGCAGCTGCAATGTGTGCCATTAACGGCAAAAATTGTGTCGCAGACCCTGACCAACCRTGCCCTAATACCCATGTTGGCCCCTCTCCGAGGCGGTACGTCATCATAGTGCCTTCTGAGGTCATGATGGGTTGACGAACCAAACCGTCGGGCGCATCAACCTGACGATGGCTTCGTTCAGGCGTCAGCAACACTTTCATTGCGATCTTCTTGGCATGCTGAGGAGCAAGGCGGTGATGTAAACGGGTCGATAGGTTGACCATTGTTTTACGGACATTAAATGTTGCGTCTTTCTGGAAGTAAATCTTGCTACTCATCCTTACCTCTCTAAACCAAAAACATAAATAAAATTCACCGCACAAAAAAGAACGATCGTGCTTTTTTGTAGTAAGCCAATCGCACTGAGTGCTATTGCATAGTGCTATGCTTTGCTGTGTAGTGCTACGCGGCACGGTGCTACAGCAGCGATCTTACGCTCGCCATTGCTGTAATAAGTCATCGATACCCCACCAAAACCGCTGGTGGTCTTCCGTTTCAAGCGCCAAGGAGCGGAACAAATGGCTGCTCAAATACACACCGTACAACTGGTAGACACACTGCCAATTATCCAATTGCGCCGAGAACTCCCCGCTGGCTTTGGCCTTTTCAATTTGATGGTGAAGATACATCAACCAACGGTGCGTCAAATTCGCCAAACCTTGCTGAATTGGATCATCACTTTGTGCGCCGTCTTTCCACGCATCAAGAAACATGCAACTGCCTTGAAATGAACGATTCCATGCGAGCCATAGCGACAGTAACTGACGCAATTTGGCTTCTATGCTGTTGTGCTCAACCTGTCGGGCCGGTTGAATCACCCGCTCAACGAACTGCTGACCAGCAAATGCCAAAACGGCAAGCTGTAGGTTATCTTTAGAGTGAAAATGGGCAAATACCCCACTCTTGGATAACCCTGCTGCCTTCGCCAATTCACCAATAGTTAAACTATCGAGCCCGTCTTGGCTTGCAAGGGCAAAGGCCGTGGTTAAAATGTGCTCGCGGGTATGCTGTTTTTTGTTCATCGCACCTTTGGGTGATCACGCATTCGGGATCAGTATTCTTCATCTCATACAGTTTTAGCACGACCGTACTTTTTAATTCAACTCCGACCACTGCCCGCGTTTCAGATCGAGGCCAGACTATCACTCACCTTGCAGCCCCCATTATCTTAACGTTAACGCTCTGCAAAGCGGAATAAACTATCAATGGTGATTGGACACTTACCCACTTGCTGCACCATATCTTGCGCTTGCTTCAATGAATCGTAACTGCAAGGAATGCCGTAGGTATCGGTAATGGGGTAATCATTACCTTCGTGATCAATGAAATGCACACTCCAGCCCGCGCTAAGAAAATCGTGCACCAACTTCGCTTCCACGATGGCTTGATCAGCCATTAGCTGGCGACATTCTGACAGCACCATACGCCACCTCCCATTACTTCACTTGATTATTCCGCGTGGTTATCGCGCTCGACAACGCCGTTCTAGCAAAAGTATAGCTGATCGTCATACGGTGGTGGTGGCAACAAAATAGCAGAGAAGAGAGGACCTTCACAGGAGTCATGACGCTTACACAGCGCAGCGGAAGGCGGAACAAAGAGGGGGAAACCGCGAGGTGAATATCGACGAATAACAAGAAAGGCTACGGGCAGTTATGCCTCGTAGCCTTTCTTTGCAGCGCTAAACCGGTAAAAATTACAGGTATAGTTTCGCCACGTCAGATGGCTCTAACTCTGAACCAAGTAGTTCAGTTGTCCAGTTAAGGCCAACCAGTACGCCATCTTCAGACAATGTGATCATCCAATCTTCAACGAACACATCCAATGGGATCATCACAGAGACAAATTCAGCCCACTCATCAACACAATGCAATGCTGCATCTGCTTGGTTTGACCAGAATGGCATCACTTCTGATGCTTCAAACTCACTTGAGTCAACAGAAAGCCAGTCACCCTCTTCATTACAAAGGCCCCAAACCTGTAGGGTTTCTTTTGTCTCTGCAACAAACAGATCACAGTTCGCTTTAATATCTGTGGTTAACTTAGTCATTCTATTCTCTCTTGTCTTTTATATATGACATCAACAGCTTGATGTCGGCCTATAATACCAGAGTTTACATCAGGTATACCTATGCTAATTATACTTCCCTGAGAGGATGACGTTTTAATGAAAAACCATTCGCTATACTTGATTTGTTATCGCGGGCTCACAGTCCACCAAACTGTTTTTGGCCTTCGTTGTCTTCATACGTGATATTTCATCTGAAACGTTTTCATCCACTAAGAGGTGTCTATGGCAACCGCCGATTGGCTAACGCACTTTAATAATCAACCCGTGCTGACACCCCGTTCACATTTGGTGGAAGCCCATACCTTCTTAGGTGAGGATTTGACGCACCGCGTCGCCGTCGATTGTGCCTGTGGCACCGGACGAGACACCCTGTACTTATTGGAGCAAGGGTATCGGGTATTTGCCTTCGACAATGACGTCCCCCGCCTCAATCTACTCTCTGAACACCCGCTGCTAGGCGCAAACCCGAACCTGGATATTCAAATCAGCAGTTTTGCTGAATATCAATTCCCCAAAGCACACCTGATCAATGCCAGTGCCTGCCTGTTTTTTTGCACACCGCAGGACTTTAAAACGCTCTGGGCTCGCATCGAGCACAGCTTACAAATCAACGGGATTTTTTGCGGCCATTTCTTGGGTGCTGAAACACTCGAGCCACAAGAAAGCCTGCCCATCCTAACGCATAGCCAAGCCGAATTAGAGCGACTCCTCGCCTCCTTTTACATTATATCTTGGAAGAAAAAGCAAGAATATTCGGCCAATTTAACAGGAAAAAAACGTCTTTGGCTGGTTCATACCATCATCGCAATGAAAAAGTAATAAACACAACAAATAAGCCACAAAAATATTATGGGTAAAGCATAGATTTCTGTTCTTGCCGCGAAATATTCGTGACAAAATACTGCCTAATTCTTCCTCTCTTTTGTTAGGTTTTCATCTATGCAAACGCACCGTGTCGGCAATGCTCTGGCCGCGTTCTCTTTTATGCTTTGGGGTCTTTTACCGCTTTATTACCAATTTTTGCCCCAAGCCAATATCAATGACTTATTAGCATTACGCATTATTTTTTCAGTGCCGTTTATGTTTGCCGTCATGGTGATCCTACGTCGACCAATGCCTAGTTTTTCCACCGTCTGGCAAGACAAACGTTCGTTGATCATGACGGCGTTAGCCGGTTTGATCATGTGCGTATCTTGGTATGCCTTCACATGGGCGATGACACATGATCAAGTGCTCGCAGCCAGCCTGGGCTTTTTCATTAACCCGCTGTTTGCTATCGCATTAGGCGTATTGTTTCTGAAAGAAAAATTGTCTGCCGCACAAAAAGCGGCCGTGGTGCTTGCGGCAATGGGCATCGCTTATCAGGTATGGAGTTATGGTGAACTGCCGTGGATTTCCCTGATCATGGGCAGTTTCTTCGCGCTCTATGGCTTGTGTAAGAAGTTCATCAAATATGATGCGTTAACCTCAGTAACGCTAGAAGCCGCTTTGCTCGCACCGTTTGCGTTAATCTATGTACTCATGACGGGCTTTGCGGGCACCAGTACTGCACTCGGTGCAGATACCTCCACCTTGCTTCTGTATATCGGTTCAGCCCCTATCACACTGGCACCGTTGATTTTCTTCGCCTTGGCCATCAGCCGTACCAGTCTCACCATGGTCGGGTTAATGCAATACATCGAACCTACTCTCCAGTTCATACTGGCGATTTTCTTGTTTGGTGAAGTGTTTGATGACGTGAAAGCCATCAGTTTTGGCTTTATCTGGCTCGGACTTATCCTGTGCAGCCTTGAGGCCATCAGCAACATGTTCCACCGCCGTCGTATACGTCCGGTGTAAAACGGCCGTATCACGGTCAATCCCTCAGCAGTAGGCGCTGCTGGGGGATACCTATCACAACTTCCTCACGCGCTTCTCGCCATTGGCATCATTTCCATTGCATGCTTCTTGTCTCGCACCATACTTAGTGCATAAATGATCTCTCACGATCAAACAACAGTCCTCAAACAACCACTATAAAACACAATAAAAAACACGGAAAAATCACTGTAAAACAACTGAAGGGTTAGGAAGGAACGTTGCCGTATGGATACACAGCAAGTGTTTAATGATAGCTATCAACGCTGCACAAAAGACAAACAATTTTTTTATACGTTTTATGACATTTTCTGGCAGAAAGATGAGAAGTTCCGCCGCATGTTTGCGAGCACAGATATGGGCAAACAAATAAAAATGCTCAAGCTCTCCATTGTGCTGCTGATGCTCTCCACCTCGTCAAAAGAAAGCCGTGAATTATTTAACACCTATGCAGAGCGACATGGCCGTGGTGGCTTAAATGTATCGCCTATCGATTTTGATATCTGGTTAGACAGTTTGCTGGAAACGGTGGCGATCAGCGATCCCCTGTTTAATGCGGATGTCGACACAGCGTGGCGCGCCTGTTTTCAACGAGGGCTCGCGTTAATGAAAGCCGCCTGTGAGCCACACAGTCCAACGTCGACGAACCACTGACAATAAAAAACCCTGTCACAACGTGACAGGGTTTCGTATTTTGGTTCCGCCGTGTCTTAGTGAGAAAGCCCGATGCTTACTTCTCACCAACGCCGCGGTTTTCCTTCTGCGCTAAGGTGATTTTACTAAAGCCCAGCTTACGGAAATGGCTATCGCGGAAATCACGAACCGCTTTGCTGCCGGATGATACCATCTCGACCTGCTGTTCCATTTTTAGGTACTGAGTAAGATCAATCCCTTCGGCTGCCGCCACGGCTTCCTGAATAGAACGATATTGAGAATAGGAAAACGACAGCGTCTTCTCTTCTGTTTTATACGTATAAAGAATAGTGCGCGACATAACGCCTCCAACAGCACGATTTAGGGGGGCGAATTTACCTTAGATCAGCGTCAGATGAAAGGACATTCTGGCTATCACACACTATCTCCGCATTCATTAACTGCGCCACCGACATCGGACGGTAAAAATAATAGCCCTGCACATACCGTATACCACGGCTATTCACAAACGCCAATTCGGCCTCTGTTTCCACCCCTTCTACCACAATTTTAGCTTGGGTAATTTGCCCTAGCTGCACCACCACTTCAAACAAGCTTTTGCCCCGCTCGGTATCCAATGCGGTCACTAAAGAACGGTCGATTTTTATCTTATCGAAATCAAAACGCGACAAATACGCCAGTGACGAGTAGCCCGTCCCGAAATCATCCAGCGCAACAGAGACGCCTAACTGTTTAATTTCATTGATTATCGCTGCTGTGCGCTGCTCTTCTTTAATCAACAAATCTTCCGTGATTTCAATTTCAATCTGTGCGTAATCAAACGCGCTGTTATCAATCACCCGCTTTAAGGATTTGACGAACCCTTTGGTTAATACGGTTTCAGACGATACATTAATCGACAAACAAAAATCAGGCGCTAACGAGAGCAATTCAGCGTCAGCAATCGCATGTTCCAACACCCAAAAGTCTAAATCAGGCATGAGTCCGAGTTGATTAAATGATGGCAAGAACGTCGGAGGTGAAATTTTTCCATTATGGCTTTGATGGCGCACTAGCGCTTCTAAAGCCACCACCTTCCCCGTAGTAATATCCATCTGTGGTTGATAATAGAGCAAGAATGAACCATTGCTTTGCAGGGCTTCCACTTCCTTTTGGGCTTCAAAGTTACTTTGCATGGAAGGAATGAAACTGGTGAGTTTAGTGCGCACTTCAATTTCACTACTGGTAAAGAAACGGTTTTTGAACATGTCCGTCAGATCAATACCCGTAGAACGCTGATCCATCATCTTGAAGAAAGGGTAATACATCAGCATCCCTACCCCAATCAAAAACACTTGAAAACCTGCCACAGCATATGATCCGCCGGATCCCATGTAGCCGCTGATGATCGGGGGGGTGATCCAACTGTGTACTTCGCTCAATGGCGGAATAATGCCGTACGCCATCGCCGCATACGCCAGCGTAAAGCTCACCAAAGGCACGGCTAAGAACGGTAAAATCATGATCGGATTAAAGATGATAGGCACGCCAAACAATACGGGCTCGTTAATATTGAAAATAGTCAAAATCAATACCGTCCGCGCCAAGAGTTGGTAGCCCTTGCTCTTGGCAAAGAACAACATGCACAACACCAGCGAAAGCGTATTGCCACTTCCCCCTATCCCGGTAAAGAAATCATAAAAGTTCGTGCTGATAATGTTGAGATCGGTGCCAAAATTACGCCAATCCGCCATGTTAGCCATGCTCAGTTCATACAATTCTGTTTTGAACATGTGGAGTACATTATGGCCATTCACGCCCACACTCCAGAATAGTCCGCGAATCAACTCATACAGCAAGCCATCGTAAAACGAGGTCGGATCCAGTTCAGGGAGGGTTAAATACGGCGAAATGTACTGACTGAACAGTAACTCAATGAAGTAGCAAAAAACCAATAACGCACCCAGTGCTATCATACACGCCACCAACATATTGGCGGATGTGTCGATGACATTGTTATAACTGGAAAGATTGAGTAAACGGACTTTCTTGAGATGATGAATGATGATGCAAACAACAAACGCAGAGGCCAAGGACAACGCAAAATTATTCGGCAGCATGATCTCCGAGGCGATCAATCCCCACTGCTGGGAGATAATAAAGAAGGCCACTAATGAGCACGATATCGCGGCGGCCTTAGGCAGTCGCCGCTGATTAGCATAATACGTCGCGAGATAAATATTCAGTAGCACAGGAAACATGTGCGCAGTCATGTTTCCTGCATACCCTAAGGTCAGGCTGAGTGTGCCATACCCAACGCTGGCAAAAAAAATCGCCAGCAAGTTAAAAAATGCCGCTAATAGCGAGATCGGTAAGGCCATAATAAACACATTACTGATCGCTACTATATATGGGTTTGTTGACAACCTAGATAACAGTTGAGTCACACACTTTCATCCTGAACATTTTACATTCCCTATAACGCTCACACAGATGACACCCTATACCCCATGGCGATAGGATGTCATCTCGTGTCACCTCAATACACTATATTAATTTACAATGCCTAGGCAGACTGTGCAATTGTTTCATTTTTAACATATTTTTCTTTTACCAACGCTAATACATCCACTAAAGGCTGTGGACGCGCGATATAGTATCCCTGAATCACATCCACACCGCATTGAGCGACAAAGGCCATTTCATGCTCGTCTTCCACCCCTTCCGCGACCACTGTGCACTGGGCGATTTGACCGATTTGTGCCACTAGGTGATACAAACCTTTGCCTTTTTGCGTCGTGGCATCGACCAGCAATGAGCGATCAAGTTTGATTTTATCAAACGGATACTTCAACAAGTGCGGAAAAGACGCATAACCGGCACCAAAGTCATCCATCACCACCATGGTACCGATAGCTTGCAGCTCTTCCATGGTTTTACGCAAATGCACACTGTCACTCAAAATCGCCTCTTCGGTGATTTCAATCGCTAACGACGTCGGTGCAATATTGTAATGCGTCAGACGGGATTTAAAATGCATGACAAAATCCGCTTCAGAAATTGAGGCCACTGACATATTAATCGCCACACGACGAACATGATCCAACGGCATATTTTGCATATCTGTCAGCACTTGCTCAAGCACGGCTTTATCCAAAATGGGCATCGCGTCCAGTAATTGGAAATCCTGAATGAAGGTTGGAAAATACACTTTACCGCTTGGATCGCGATAACGCAGCAAGGCTTCAAATTCTACTTTATGAGGCTCCGCTAAGTTATGCAGCAATTGATAGTGCATCACCAAGTCCCCTTCACGCAGCATGTTCACCATGCGTTGTTGCGCTGTCGCCTTGCTGATGCTCGACTCTGCCGAGGCTCGAATACTGCTCAGCAAGTTTCTGAACGTCATGCGCTCAACGCTTGAGAACTGCGCCACCGATTTAATCGATGATAACCCCTGCCCCGCAAACGCCAAATAGAACGGGCGATAGATGAAGATACCCACCACAATGATCACCAATTGCAGCAATGTACCTTCAAGGCTGTTGTCCATCGCAATGTATCCGCTCAAGAGCGGTGGTGTCATCCAGTCAACAATCGTCGTAACCGGACTCACTAAGCCATAAGACATCGACAAATACGCAATCACGAAGCTAACAAGCGGTACCAAGACAAAGGGGACAATCAAAATCGGGTTAAAAATGATCGGTAAACCAAACAGCAATACTTCATTGATGTTAAACATCACCATCGGCATTGCCGCAATGGCCAGCATGATGTGATTACGTTCTTTGGAAAACAGCAAAATACACAGCAGCAAACTGATACTGTTACCCGAGCCACCCATCGACAAGAAGGCATCATAGAACCCCTGGCTGATCACATTCAGCGAAGCTTCCCCCGCTTGCCATGCGGCCAGATTATCTTGTGTCACGGCATACAGCATTTGCTTAACAGAAAATAATAGGTTGTGGCCGTTAATGCCAATCGCCCCTAATAAGCCAAGGATGCTCTGATACATCAGGCCGCCACTGAACGTCAATGGATCAGGCTGCACCGCTTTTATTTGCGCTGAAATAACCTGCACCAACTGCAAACTCAATGTGGATAACGCAAGGGCCAATGCGCTAAACATAAAGAAGTGTATGACGTGTTTAAATAACGTCGGTGCGAAGTTCACCGCTTGCGGTTCTAACGTTTGCAAATTGATCCGCGTACAGTATGCCAATGTGACAAACGCACTCAGCATCGCCACCAGCGGATTGTTCGGCAAATGATAAGCGGCAGATAAACTTTCATTCGCGATAGAGAAAATATATAACAACGCCACCGAATAAATGATGAAAATGGCGCTATTCACGTTCGTTTTATGGGAGAGGTAATAGCTCGTCACCACGCACAACGAGAGTGGATAAATATTGATCAGCATATCCGACAAGCGGAAGAACATGCCCGCGATTTCCGGAAACTCGCCATAGCGAAAACCATGTCCTAGCAGCACCGCAAGCGCATTCGCCAACGTCAGCGGCAACAACAGAATTGCAATAGCGGATATATCACGCAGATACATATGGTATCCCGCGCGAACAGGTATCAACTTTTTCAATAACGGCTTAATAGAATTCAAAGTTCACTTCCAACCAAATAATACGCTTGACGTCATGCAAGAGCACCAATGCATCCACTTAAATATAAACAGTTATTCATCATTCATTTATATTCAATGCAATATATTTCATATTATTACTAAACTAAAACGTCAAATAATATCAACCACATAGCGTCAAAAAACAGGCATGCGGTTCTATTTCAATTAATTAAAGCTATCAGATTACAGACATAAGAAATGTACCGTGAAATGCACGGGAATATTTTGGCGTAATAATGAAGTTTATCACTCTATGTCTGTCAATCTATCCATCGCAGAACACGATAGCCGGCTAAGCATAACAAATTCATGCTACATCAACACCCTGATTTTTATTTTGCTAGTAATAATTCATGGACGACGTGTCGATTTTTACTTATTCATTCAAAACACAGACGTTAACGATAAATGATTTTTATCGTTAACTTGGAATTTATGCCTTATGATCAAAAATCGCAATGAATGGCAGAAACAAGAAGGAAATTGACGCTCAACAGCAGAGAATAGACGATAAAACAATCGACAACCCACGAGGAATAAAAGTGTAAGTATTTATTTCAGCATGCTTGAAGAGAAGCCTTCTGATGCCTTGTCAGAGGAATGTTAGAAATAACTCACCTATTTCTCCCATAGTTATACACAGAAACAGTGGATAACTATGGAAAATAGTCGGCTGGGCGCCGCTGATTACAACGTGAATTGATGAATAATTTGATTACTGCTGCCACGCCACAATAACTCAGGATCATGTAAATCTTGCTCAAATTTCCCATCAATCAGCACATCCACGCATTCAATCACGGCTTGTTGCGCATCGGTCAAGTCTCCTAACTTATAGCCAGACCACAGCCAGATATCCTTTCCTTCACACTCATCACGCACACGTTTAACCAACTTAAGCACTGTCGACACGTTCGCAGGATGTAGCGGATCACCGCCTGACAACGACAAGCCTCGGCGTTTAATGCGGGGATCGTTCAAATCAGCAATGATTTGATCTTCCATCTCTTGTGTGAATAAATGCCCAGAGGTGGGGTTCAGGGTAGACTTGTTGTAACAGCCTAGGCAGTTATGCTCACAGCCAGACACAAACAAGGTGCAGCGCGTCCCTGGGCCATTCACCACATCAACCTGATAGTAGTTATGATAATTCATGCACTTAACTCCAAAACAAAAAGTGCCGATCAAGATCGGCACTTTTATGACAATTCACTTAGTGTGTGATTACATGTGTTTGACGCGGCGAATCACTTCTTCTTGCTTGCCCGAGTTAAATGGACGCGCATCCGGCGACCCCAAGTAACCACAAACACGACGGGTTACTGACACCTTCTTAGGATCATGGTTGCCACATTTCGGGCACGTAAAGCCTTTGCTGGTACAGTCAAACTCACCGGTGAAACCGCAGCCATAACACTCATCAATCGGTGTATTCGTGCCGTAGTAAGGCACACGGCTGTAACTGTAGTCCCACACATTTTCTAGCGCTTCAACGTTACGCTGCATGTTAGGGAACTCACCGTAACAGATGAAACCACCGCTTGCCAGTTCTGGGTATGGCATTTCAAAGTCAATCTTATCGTAAGGATTCACTTTCTTTTCTACATCAAGGTGGTAGCTGTTGGTGTAGTAACCTTTGTCCGTCACATTGTCTAACACACCAAAAGCTTTGGTATCCAGCGAGCAGAAACGCGTACATAAATTTTCTGACGGCGTGCTGTACAAGCTGTAACCCCAACCGGTGTCTTCTTTCCACTGATCAACAGCATCTTTCAAACGCTTAACAATGGCGATACCTTTCTGGCGAAGGGTTTCGCTGTCATAGATATGCTCACCATCTTGTGCATACAGTGCATTAATGGTTTCGTGGATACCGATGTAACCCATTGAAATAGAGGCGCGACCATTTTTGAAGATATCAAGCACTTCATCATTTGGGTTAAGACGTACACCCAACGCACCTTCTGTGTACAGAATCGGAGCAACACACGCTTTAACGCCACGCAGACGATCAATACGTGTTTCCAATGCACGACGAACCAGCTTGGTACGCTCATCCAAGATCTCGAAGAACTTCGCTTCATCACCCTTGGCTTCAATCGCAATGCGTGGCAGGTTCAAGCTCACTACGCCCAAGTTGTTACGGCCTTCGTGTACTTCATTGCCGTTTTCATCGGTCCAACGGCCCAGGAAGCTACGGCAACCCATTGGCGCTTTGAATGATCCTGTCACTTCAACCACTTTCTCGTAGTTCAGGATATCGGGATACATACGCTTGGTCGCACACTCAAGCGCAAGCTGCTTGATGTCGTAGTTAGGATCAGAAGGCTTATGGTTGATGCCATCTTTGATCGAGAACAGCAGTTTAGGGAAAACAGCTGTCTTCTTATTCTTGCCCAAACCTTTAATACGGTTTTGGAAAATTGACTTTTGGATCAGCTTCGATTCCCAGCTCGTGCCCAAGCCGAAATTCACACTCAGGAACGGCGTTTGGCCATTGCTTGAGAACAGTGTGTTGATTTCATATTCCAGTGATTGGAATGCATCGTACACTTCTTTTTCCGTCAGCTTTTTCGCGTAATCTTCTGGATTAGGAATCGCCCACTCCATTGCCGTCGCAAGGTGCTTCTGGTGGCTAACCGTCACGTACGGGGCGAGCACTTCATCCAAACGGTTTAGCGTTGTACCGCCATAAGTGTGGCTTGCCACCTGTGCAACGATTTGTGCCGTTACAGCCGTCGCGGTTTGAATAGACTTCGGTGTGTCAATTTCAGCATTACCCATGCGGAAACCATTGGTCAGCATGTTTTCCAAGTCAACAATCATGCAGTTGAACATTGGGAAGAACGGTGAGTAGTCAAGATCGTGATAATGGATCTCACCGCTTTCATGCGCCTGAACAATGTCACGTGGCAACATGTGATGTTTTGCGTAGTGCTTAGACACAATACCGGCAAGAAGATCGCGCTGAGTCGGGATCACCTTGCTGTCTTTGTTCGCATTCTCATTCAATAGGTCAGCATTGCTCTGCTCCACCAAACCGGTGATTTCAGCACTTAGCGCACTCGCTTTTTCACGCTGAATGTCACGGTCATGGCGGTACTCAATGTACGCACGCGCAACGGCTTTGTGTGGACCCGTCATTAGGTGATTTTCAACGGCGTCTTGGATAGCATGGATCTCAACCTGATCTTGGCCAGCAAACTGAGATAACACTTGCTCTGCCACAGACTCGGCATACGTGTCATTCATCGCTTCTACCGATTCGGCTGCACCCAATACAGCTTCTTTAATACGCTTAGTATTGAATGGGACACGGCATCCATCACGCTTAATCACAACAGGGTTCACACAACGCTCCTAAAAAATGACACTGTCACTAAAAACACAACATATAGGGTATAACAGTGAGAGTGGTACTAGATGCGGGGTATTAGGCGAGAAATCGAAAAAGGAAACATTGATCTAAATCAATCTTTCACCAAGGCCGTACACCTTGCGACCGATGTTTCCAACACGCTCTCACTTTTCAAAAAAAGTGAGTTCTATACCCCTTCAAAGTCAACCGATTTATTCTACGAGAATCAAAGAAAACACAAATTTTTCCCTTGCAATTTTATCTTCATGTACACTACCTGCTGCACGGTTTAAAGAAGAAGAAGCAGATGGAATTTGATACACGACAAGCCCGATTAGAGTATGCATCTTACCTGCGATTAAGTTATGGCGTGCGCTGGGTATCGGGGATTTCACTGCTCATCATGGGGGTCATGTTGGCCACTATGCTGTTGAATTACATCGAGTCACATACGCACTATCGCACCAGTAGCTATCTGCTTTATAGCTGCCATGCCTTGTTGTGTGCCTGTGGTGTCCTCTTTTCACGTAAACACCCCCAACCCTTCACGCACTGGCAACCACTCCTTATTATCTTTACCGGCCTTTTCAGCCTGACCTGGACGGCGGTGATTTATCACGTCTCGCTCGTTAGTCTTACGCTGACAAGCGCAGAGCTACTGGCAGAACTCATGATCATGATGAGTCTACTGGGCTTTTATGCCTCAGCCAGAACCACTCTTATCACCGTTTTACCGGTATTAACCATCAGCAGTTACATCACCTACCTCAGCGCTGGAGAATCACTGTCGCTCGCTTGCCAGCAGTTTGTGATTACGCTATTGGTGTTATATACCGGCCGTAAAACGCTCTATCACTGGTTTGTGAACAGCATCACCAAAGAACACGACAAACAACTCCTGCTCAACCAATTAAATAAGCTGGTCTCACTGGATCAGCTCACTGGCATCAACAACCGACGTTTTTTTGAGTATGAATTAGAGAAACAATTTCGTGCGAGCAAACGTGAGAAAAAACCGCTTTCCGTGATCATGATAGATATCGATTTTTTCAAGCTATACAACGATAACCTCGGCCACGTTCAAGGTGACGTGTGCTTAAAACAGGTCGCACACCGCTTAAAATCCAGTATTTTACGCCCAACCGACAGTGTGTCGCGCTACGGCGGTGAAGAATTCATTGTCTTGCTGCCTGGAACCGATTTACACGGAGCCAAAAGAGTAGCAACACGCATTCAATCCCAATTGGCAGAAGCTAACCTTTCTCATCCACATTCCACGGTCAGCCCTCGGGTAACGGTGAGCCAAGGCATTGCGACCATGCATGATGATCGGTGGTCCAGCCAACTGATTGAACGGGCTGATAATCACTTATATCTTGCCAAAGCGCAGGGCCGTAACGCCTTTTACGCCCAATAACCGTCTCGTCTTGTCTCATCACCTATACTCAATGGCATTACGCGAATGAGTAGGATCTATGCGAACGATGTGGCGCTATTGCATATTATTCTTCATGGTTTGGAGTGGTTTCGGCCACGCTTTTGAAGTCGCCCCTGTTCCGCCGGAAACGTACACCGGTGATTTATCGATCATGGAAGAAAAAGGCGTGATCCGCATACTGGTCTCTGCCGATCTCGGGTTTTACTACCTCGATCACGGCCAGCCCAAAGGCATGACATCAGAAATGCTGCTTCTTTTTGAACAATTTGTACTGGCCAAAACCCAGCAGCATCTTCGCATTCAAATCATCCCCGTTCCCAGAGACCGTTTGATCCCCTCACTGAACGCTGGCTTGGGGGATATTGCGGCAGCCAACTTAACAATTACAGCCAAACGCAAACAGCAAGTCACCTTCAGCTCCCCCATCATCAGCGATATTCAAGAACTCTTCATCACCCACGCGATGATGGATCCCATCACTAGCATCGATCAACTCTCCGAAAAAAGCGTGTGGGTGCGCGCCAGTTCGAGTTATTACCAAAGTGTTCGCCGCATCAATCATCAGCTCACCGAAGCGGGCAAGGAACCCATGTATGTCCATTTTCTGGAAGAAACCCTGCAAGACTACGAGTTGCTCAAAATGATCCAAGAAGGATTAGTGCCCATGACGGTGCTGGACTCGCACAAAGCGGAGTTTTGGGATTTGGTCACGCATGATCTGCAAATTCATTACGAATTTCCAGTGCGTCAACATAGTGCTATCGGGTGGTGTTTTCGCCAGAAAAGCCCAAAATTGGCCGCCCTTGTGGATGCCTTTATTGAAAAAAACCGCCGTGGCACCTTGAATGGCAACATCATTTTCAATCGCTATCTCAACAGCAAAACCTGGTTTCAACGCGTTGTCAGCCCAAGCAACATCAAGAAATTCAAGCAACTCGAGTCCAAATTCATGCATTACTCAGAGATGTATGACATGAACTGGCTGATTATCGCGGCACAAGCCTTTCAGGAATCACAATTTGATCAATCAAAGCGTTCGCACGCGGGGGCCGTCGGTATCATGCAAGTACTACCACAAACGGCGGCAGAGCCGTATATCAACATTCCAAATATCAGCAGAAATATCGACAACAATATTCATGCGGGCGTGAAATACATGGACTATATCCGATCGCATTATGTAGCAGATGACGAAACCGATGCACTTAATCAGCTTTATTTTGCACTCGCCAGTTACAACGCGGGGCCCAATCGCATTAGGCGACTGCGTGGCGTCGCAGAGGAGCGAGGGTTTGATCCCACGAAGTGGTTCAACAATGTGGAAGTGATCGTGAAAGAAGAAGTCGGTATGGAGCCCATCACGTACGTCGGGAATATCAATCGTTACTATACGATCTACAAACAAATATTCTCACTGCAAAATGCCGCCAGCCAACAAATGGCACAAAAAGCCAGTAGCTTGCAGTACATGATCAGCCGCTAAAATACCTGCTCCTGCTTTCTGCCGCATAAACGGTGGCAATAAAAAACCCTCAACACCAACGTATTGAGGGTCAAAAAGCACGATACCTAGCTTATAAGCGCGCAGTCTGATTCAGATAGCGCGCCATTATTATTCACTGACAATATTTACCGCTTCAAACCATCACACCTGCTCACTGTCAGTTTCGACAACGTGCGCGGTTTGTTCTTCGCCTACATACATGCGTACATACTGCTCTGCGGCTTCAGACCATTCAAAGCGGCATGCCATGGCATTTTGCTGCAAACGCTTAAACTCTTGTGGTTTCTGACAGTAAAGCAATAAGCTACGCTGCAGTTTAATCAACAAAGCCTCAGGCGTTGGGGCATCAAACATAAAGCCGGTTGCCACTTGTGGCGTTACATCGTAATCAATCACGGTGTCTTTCAGGCCACCCACACTGCGCACAATCGGCAGTGTGCCATAGGCCAAACTGTAAATTTGATTTAAACCGCATGGCTCAAATTCAGACGGCATCAGGAAGAAATCTGCACCCGCTTCGACACAGTGTGCCAACGGATTGTTGTAAGCTTCTACAAACGCAAATTTATCGCAGTATACCTCGCTGATCTCGCGCAGCGCAGCCGCTAACGTTGGATCACCACTGCCCACAATCACCACCTGCACATCGTTAAGCAAGAAGTCTTGCAAAATCGGCAATAAATAATGAATGCCTTTTTGTTCCGTCAAACGGCATACCATCCCATAGAGTGGCACATCGGCTTGTGGCAAATTCACCTGCTGTTGCAAATCACGCTTACACGCTTTTTTGCCACGGGCGAGGCTCACTTTGTTGGCTTTGAAATTTTGCTTGATGTACGGATCTGTTTCTGGGTTCCAGTCACCATAATCACAACCGTTCACAATCCCATACAGATCACTCGCACGCTGCTGGAAATCTTGCGACATGCCATGCGCACCCAACTCAGTCACCAATTCTTTGGCGTAGTTCGGGCTAACGGCATTCACTTTATCCGCATACGCCACGCCAGCTTTCAGCATGCTGATATGGGCAGGATCCGCTTCGATCTGCACATAACGCTGTTGAATAAGCTCAGGGATCAAACTGTACTGGTCGTAATTGAAAATCCCTTGGAACACCGCATTGTGAATAGTAATCACGCTTTGCGTTTGCGCAAAAAACGCATTGTCTTCATAACGGGTTCGCAGTAAGAACGGCACCAAGCCAGTATGCCAGTCATTACAATGCACCACATCCGGTTGGAAACCGACTTTTTCACACAGGTCCAGTGCGGCAGCACTGAAAAAGGCAAAACGCTCACCGTTGTCGGCATAACCTTGGTTATTTTCTGCATAAATGTCAGAACGGTCGAAATACTGTGGCGCGTCCACGGCATACACAGGGATATTACCGCTTGCCAGTGTTTTAACCTGATACGGTATTGCTTGTGGTTGCGTAGGGACATGCAGCTCGGTCGAAAGCACGCTTTCACCGTCTTCACGCTGTGCAATTTGTCGGTACAGTGGCATCACGATGCGCACATCGTGCCCCATCTCATGCAATGCTGCAGGCAGGGATTTGGCGACATCCGCCAATCCACCTGTTTTCACAAAACCATCCACCTCAGACGCCACAAACAAAATACGCAGTGGCTGACTGTTCGGCTTATTCCTCGTAACCAATTTTCGCTCCTTTTGGAATAACGACAATTCCTTCGTCTGAAACATGATATTTTTGCTTATCTGCTTCAAGGTTTTCACCAATAACGGTACCCGGTGCAATCTGCACATTTTTATCGATGATAGCGCGACGAATCGAACAATTCGCCCCAATTTTCACATCGCCTAAAATGATCGATTCAGTGATCGTTGTACACTGTTCAACGTTGGTTCTAAAGCCCAACACCGATTTATGTATTGTCGCACCACGGATATAACTGCCCGCAGAGATCATACAATTGTTGATATCCACTTTGCAGGTGTCGCTATCGAGGATGGTCGCAGGTGGAAGCGGCGGGTAGTACGTGTGAAGCTGCCATTGACGGTTATACAGCGAGAACGGCGCATCTTCAGACAGAAGATCCATGTGAGCCTGCCAGTAAGATTCAATCGTACCGACATCGCGCCAGTAACCGGTCGATTTCTCACCACGGATCACATTGGTTGTGAAGTCATAAACAAACACTTTTCCTTGTGGGAACAGCTTAGGAATGATGTCTTTACCAAAGTCATGGCTCGACGCTTCATTCACGGCGTCAGCTTCCAATTCGTCACGCAAAACGCCTGTTTCAAAGATATAGTTGCCCATAGAGACAAGCGCGAAATCCGGTTCACCCGGAATCGATTTCGGATTGGCCGGTTTTTCTTCAAAGCCGATCATGCAACCTTGCTCATCGACTTCAATCACCCCAAAGGCACTCGCTTCATGCAGCGGCATGCGCAGCGCAGATACGGTCAGGTCAGCTTCTTTTTCTAAGTGGTAGTCCAGCATCTGCTTCACATCCATTTTGTAGATGTGGTCACTGCCGAAAATACACACTTGATCAGGTTCTTCCAATTCCACAAAACGCAGGTTCTGATAAATGGCATCAGCCGTACCATCATACCAACGCTTACCCATGCGCATTTGTGCCGGAACAGGGTCAATAAAACGCCCTGAAATGCCGGAAATAGTCCACCCTTTCTTCATGTGCAAATACAGAGATTGCGATTTAAACTGGGTTAGCACATAAATTTTCATCAAATCTGCATTCAGAAAGTTATTCAATGCAAAATCAATTAACCGGTAACTACCACCAAATGGCACCGCGGGTTTCGTTCTTGAATCCGTTAAAGGGCGTAGACGAGAACCTTCTCCGCCTGCCAAAATCATTCCTAAAACACCAGCCATGGTGTGACTCCTTGTTAGTAAGCAACTGAATACATATATACCATAAACWAATACTCTTTGAGAATGGTATTTCCTTAAAACTTCGTTAATTTTTTACAAAAATACCCATTTTGAGTGATCAGCAATTACTCGACAGGGATCACACTCGGTGCAAACACATACATTTGTTAAGAGAATATTAAATTCAGTCACAAATAACTGCTCTCACAAAATACGGCGATAATCTCCTCCCCACCGCGACATATTACGCGTTTAGGGTGAGTGACTACGCCGTCCCCTCCCCCCTTGATCTACGCCCTACGACCACATCAAAAAGCTGAGTACTTCCTGAACATCTGTCAGTAAACTGGCCGCAGTGCATAGCTAGGATCTCATGATGACAACTGTTTCTCTCTCACTGACGCCACCGGCCACCAATGTCATTCTTCATGCCTTTGACTGGCCCTACACCCGTGTCACGGAACACGCGTTGGCGCTCTATCAAGCCGGATTTAAAGCAGTACTGGTTTCCCCGCCCATGAAGTCACTACACCGCCCAGAGGGCACACCGTGGTGGCAACGCTATCAACCCCAAGATTACCGCGTCATTGATAACCAGCTCGGTAACACGGCCGATTTCACACGCATGATTAACACCCTGCAAGCGTGTGGTATCGATGTGTACGCCGACATCGTGTTCAATCACATGGCTAATGAATCAGCCATCCGCACCGACCTCACGTATCCGTCCAAAGACGTACTCAAGGATTACAGTGATCGCCGTGGGTACTACGAGCCCCTCACGCTGTTTGGCGATCTTTCACAGCCGCTATTCACCGATAGCGACTTTGTCGAGGCGTTTCCCATCGAAGACTGGGACAATCCGTGGGAGGTACAACACGGTCGCCTCAGTGGTGGTAAAAGCGATCCCGGTCTACCGACCCTGAATAGCCACGATAACGTAGTAAAAAAACAACAAGATTACCTGCGCGCGCTGAAAGCGTTAGGCGTGAAGGGATTTAGAATTGATGCCGCCAAGCACTTAACACTGGCACACATTCAAGCGGTCTGGACACCGGCGATTTGTGAAGGGATGCATGTGTTTGGAGAAATTATTACCGATGGCGGGGTTAGCAAAGCTGAGTATGCTCTCTATCTGGATCCGTATCTGACAGACACTCGGCTCGGCGCGTACGATTTTCCATTGTTTCATTCACTGTTTAATGTGTTTGAAAAAAACGTCCCGATGACCAGTTTGGATCATGCCTATTCCGTGGGTGAGGCACTGGCGTTTGATCGCGCTATTACCTTTGCTATCACGCATGATATCCCCAACAATGCGGTGTTCATCAATCAGGTGATGACAGAGCAACACGAGCGGCTGGCATATTGTTATATTCTTGGACGAGATGGCGGTGTGCCGTTGATATACAGCGATCTTGATACCAGTGGCATTGAGGATAAAGCTGGTGCACCACGCTGGATGGACAGTTGGAAAAATCCCGAACTGCAGTGCATGATTGCCTTCCACAACCAAATGCACCCTTACCCCATGACACTCTTAGCGGCGGGCGAGGACTATATTCTATTTAGCCGAGGCGAACAGGGGATTGTGGCAATCAATCGCGGTGAGAGCGCAATAACGCTGCCGCTACCCGAAGGGCAACACTACCGCAATGCGCTCGCTCCCCTTTCAGGCACAGGTGCAACCGTTGATGAAGCGCGCGTTGGTAGCGATACCGTAGCAGGCAGCATCACGCTTGCAGGGAAAGACTGCGTCATGTTGATTAACGTGGCGAGTTACGGGAAACCAGCGGCTCTACGCTAACGCAATAATGGTGCCTCGCGTTCATACCGCGAGGCTTATTCAGCATAGCGGCTTAAACCACAACATACTTATACCGTAATTGCTGTGTGTAATGATGCTTGTTGCATCACGCTGGTTCAATCGCGTTCGACCGCCAGCACTTTGCCGCTGAACAAATCTAACTCGACCTCCACTTCATGCCCATCGGCATTGCGAGCTTCGATTTCAATTTCATGTTCATCACGTTCGACTTTGATCTTGCGAAAATCGTGATACCCCTGACTTTGCAATAAACGCAAGGCTTTGGGAACCGTCAATTCCTGCATTGTCGGTTCCACCGGATCAGCCCATGCAGGGAAACCCACCGTACTTGCCACCAGCAGCACAGGCATTAATTTTAGTTTTTGCATCATACATTCACCTGCCTTTTGATCTTACTTGAGAATCGCTTCCCGCTTACCCGGTCGCCTCTGTGTTACGCATACAGATTTTAAAGCACCATCCCTAACACTGATACCTTGTATTATCTGCAATTAGTACACTATGGATTGTGAATTACATCACGCAATCGCCTTATTCTAACCCATGATAGGGTGTCGCTATGCGCCATTGATTAGATTTCAGCAGAGAAATGACCGAGATCGCGCAGTATTTTGGCTCCTTTCACCTTTTCAGCCAACATCCTCACCTATGATGTAGGTATTCGCATGCGTTAGACACCCCCTTCTCCCTGATAGGGAGATAATCGGGGAAACAATAGGGAGAGACCATGACCTCTAAATTTCGCACCGAAACAGACAGCATGGGGACAGTCAATGTGCCCCAAAATGCCTTATTTCGCGCGCAAACCCAACGTGCGATCGACAACTTCCCGCTCAGTGGTATTCCCTTACCCCCGCGGTTTATTCAAGCGCTGGGATTTATCAAACAAGCCGCCGCCCGCAGTAACCTCGAGTTGGGACTCATCGAGCATGATACTGCCCACGCCATCATCGACAGTTGCCAAACGATCATTGAAGGGAATCACCTCGACCAATTCCCTGTTGATACCTTTCAAACCGGCTCAGGCACCAGTTCCAACATGAACGCTAATGAAGTGATCGCCACACTCGCCAGCATCCTGTTAGGCACAAAAGTGGATGCGAATGATGATGTGAATCGAGGGCAAAGCAGCAATGATGTGATCCCCACGGCGATACAAGTCAGCAGTGCCTTGGCCTGCCATACCCTGCTCTTTCCCGCCATCGACCATACCGTTGACGTACTCAATACACGCATTGCTGACATTGGCGATACGGTTAAAACCGGCCGGACGCACCTGATGGATGCCATGCCTATCACCGTTGGGCAAGAATTGGCAGGCTGGCAAACACAATTGATTAAAGCACGACGTGGTATCGAACACTCCTTGGAAGCCGTGACAGCGCTGGCACAAGGGGGCACGGCGGTCGGAACGGGAGTCAACACCGCACCGGAGTTTGCCGTCATTTTCGCCAATAATATTTCCATCTCCACCGAAGTGGCGTTTACCGTTAGCGACAATTTCTTCTATAACCTCAGCAGCCAAGATGCCATCGTTGCCCTGTCAGGCCAATTGAAAACCACCGCTGTCGCACTCATGAAAATATCCAATGACTTACGTTGGATGAATTCGGGGCCTTTGGCGGGATTGCGCGAAATTGAGCTGGAGGCATTACAGCCAGGATCATCCATCATGCCGGGGAAAGTGAACCCGGTGATTCCGGAGTCCACCGCCATGATCGCAGCGCAGGTGATCGGCAACGACACCACGATTACCGTGGCTGGTCAGTCAGGGAACTTTCAATTAAATGTGATGCTACCGTTAATTGCCCATAACATTTTGCAGAGTATTGAATTGCTGGCCAATGGCCTGACCGTACTGAGCGATAAAGCCCTAGCAACGTTCACCGTTCAAGAAGCCACCTTACAGAATGCACTGGCGAGAAATCCGATACTGGTCACCGCATTAAATCCTATTATTGGCTACGCCAAGGCTGCCAGTATTGCGAAAAAAGCGTATGCCGAACAACGCAATATTATTGAGGTAGCCGCTGAAGAAACCGACATGACACACGAACAACTGACCGAATTGCTTAACCCCTACCACCTGACACAAGGTGGTGTGGCGAAGTAGCGAGTAGCGAAATAGAAAACAGAGGAACACACAAATATAAAATGAGTGAATCAGCGCCATGATTGACCAAAACATGGTCAGCTCGCCGTTAAGGGAAAGTCGTCAGCAGGGCCTCGGGAGCCGCTCGCGGGGGGGATAACGGTTTAGGCGGGCAAACCAGTTCTGGGCGACCGGTATAATACCCTTGCAGTAAATCGGCGCCTAACGCGACCGCGGCCTGAAACGCTCGCTTGTTCTCCACCCCTTCGATCAAAACCTTGGCATTGATGTCACGTGCCACCTGTATCGCATCAAAAATGGGCACCGAGTTGCCATCAAGGTGCTGTTGCAGCAGGGATTGATCAATTTTAATCAGTCCCGGTTTTACGGCACGAGTACGAAACTCCGATGAGGCATGCGTTCCATAATCATCAATCGCAATTTGCAGCCCTTCTTGGTGCATGGTGCGAATGGCATTGACTAGGTTGATATCGTCACCACAATAATGCTCGAGAACCTCGATAAAAATATGATCAGGAGACAAACCTAATTCAAGAATGCGGGGAATCAGTAAGGATTGCTCAAAGGCAGGGCTCAAACTGTCGATAATCGCCACCGGGGTCATATTAATGAACAACTTCGAGTCAGGCAGGAAACGGGCAAAGTTTCTTAAATGAATAACACGCGCTAAGCGATCGATATTGATTAAATGCGGTTCGACATTTTGACAAAGATTGATCACATCACCGGTATTCACTAATTCACCGTCTTGCGTATACATACGCACTAACGCTTCATACGCATATCGCTCGCCGGTTGGCGTCACGATCGGCTGAAAAGCGCTTTTTAGCAATAAATGATGGTATTGAGCACAACATGACTCGTCCTCAAGGCACATCACATAGTGCTCTAACTCTTGCCTCGTCCTTAATATTTTTTGCACGCGAGATCCAATTCCCTTGGTTACTAACTAATCAAAATAAACGCTATTCTTTTGTACAAAAGGGATAATAACGCCAATTCAAAAACACATCACATTTTACACAACAAAAACATTATTCAATGCGTTTAATATGAC
>NZ_JAKJSN010000045.1:0-50095 GCF_050337005.1 Photobacterium japonica
AATCAAAGAAGAGATGCTAGAAAGTTAAATTAAAACGGTTAATGCAGTTTACAGGCATTAACCGTTTTTGTTTATAAGAATGATAACTGGCGATTAATTTTCATGACATCTTCTCTTGGCATTGACTTGAACAAGGCGGTTACCAAATCGGACGTGTTTTTAGCGGAAGGGCTCAGGGTATGGCTAAAACCCAGTGACATCACAAAGGTGTGGCCGCACTCGGGATCACAACAAGAACAGTAAATGTCTGCTGTTTGCCCGGTTATCCAATTTGTCTTCCCGATTATTGCCTTTTGCCCGCATTGGGTGCAGTGAATCCTCATTGCCATTTGAACAACCTTGAACTATTGATTTGATAGTTTAATAGTAATTCAGATGACTGTTTTTTTATACAGTTATAATGGGTTTTATGTTGTCGGTGTTGCTAACGTCAACATGTTGTTTCCCTTTATCTCTGGGTCTTTATTGATCGTCTCTACAAACTTGCGCGCCAACGGTGTTGACTCGTTCTTGCGGTAAGCCTCATCACTTTTTAACGGATCCCCAAAGCTGGATGTCCCCACAGGAATAATCCCTGAAAGCCCAGGCGGGAACCGGTGAGCGGCCAGCATGTCTTGCGAAGTCACCGACTTAATATTGGTAAAGTCGTCCTTGGTGGCAATGTCTCCCACTGGAATGATTTTGATCCCGTCCGGTTTACCGTCAGGAATATTCACAAACAGAGAGCGGAAATTACCCACCCCTTTACTCCCCGCGATGGCCGTTTGCAGCTCCTGCTCTTTGTCGGCATCCAAGTTTGGATCCGTCGCGTAGAAGATGAAGCCACAATGTGCGCCGTTCTTGTAGTATTTGCGGCGAAATAGGGTGGCATCGGTATTTAACTGAGCAGACTGCAGGCCACCCATATAATCAGGAACACCGTAAATTTGCTGAAAAGGGTCATACTGCTTCAGAAAAATGACATCTTCTGTGCGGTAAGTGATGTGATCACCATTTCGTTGCAGGTAAGCGAAGTTGCCGTCTTTTTTAACGCGAGTCCACACACTTGAGAGTGCGATCAGCCGTGTGACTTTGCCAAAGCCATTGCGCATTTTCAGCAATGGACAGTCCCCAAATAGCAGGTAGTTATACAATGCGGCTTCAAGATTTTCACGGTCGAGCAAGGGCGACAGCTGGATCAACTCTGCCGCCATGTTTTTTCGGCTGAATACAATAGGGCCGTGATACGGGTTGGTTTTGCTGATTTTGAGCAATAGGGTGCGATCGAGTGGCGGCACCCAAAATTCATTGAAGTTATCGTAGAAAATCCCCCCACATTCATCGACGCAATGCAGGGTATCAATACCGGTGATCTGCTCCCAGCTGTCTTCAATGCTAAAGGCCACCATGCTGGGTTTGTTGTTCTGTACGTGCTTACCACTATTTGGGATTACATCGTCTGTTTTTGTTAGGCTGCGAGCGTTGTCCATGATGACTTCCGTTTCGTGTTGTGGTTGATCGGTTCATTAACAGCGGCATGTGCAATGGCAAAGAAAGCATCAGCATGCCCCGTGCTTTCTGTGCGATCAGCTTTAAACGTCATTTGATTGGTGCTGCCAGTCACACCGCGCTTAATCGCTAAAAATGAGGCGCTGATGTCTTTATGTTCGGCATCCCAGCAAATTCGTTGGCTTTCAATCAGGTCAATCATTTTCAGTACCAGCCGATTTTTACTGTCGACACTGTAATGAATGGCTTTGGCTTCCCGTGGGAAAAGGTTGTGCAGCAAATCAAACACACCCGCCCCGATACCGGTAATGTCTACGCCGATATACGTCACGTGGTAACGTTCAGTTACCCGTTTAATTTGTTCAACATGGTGTTGGAAATTCAGCCCTCGCCAGTAATGCTTTTCCAGTACCCGGAATTTCTCCCCCTCAAACTGTGGGGGTGCTAATACAATCAAGGTCGCATTATCACGGGTCCGAGCGGGGTCATAACCCAACCAGACTTCGCGGTTGGCAAAGGGGCGGGCGTTTTTGGGTTTGAAATCACGCCAGCTGGCGGTGTCGACCCCGCAACCTTCCAATTGTGAGAACTTGAAGACAGATTGTGAGTCATCAACGAAGGCACACATAAATAAGTTTTTGAAATCGTTATCGCTGTATTCATCGCGCAGTTCTTCAATATCAAAGAGGTCACAACCGCCGTTCGCGGCGTCTTCAATCGTGACGATGTAACGCCATTGCCGATCAGGACACAGTTGGCCACCGTCTCGCATGGCATCGAATGTCGGGAAAATCTTCTGTTGGCGATCTTTCTTTTCTCCTTTCCAGCTATCGCCTGTCCAGAACCCATAAGCGGGGTGACCTTTGGCTGATGGGGTGCTGAAGTAGGTTTTACGCCATTTCTTGTGAGTGGCCATGGCTGATGCCAGCTTGTTCAAGCGTTCAAACTGGGGGATCCAGAAATACTCATCAATATAAACGTGGCCGTGATAACTCTGGGCAGTGTTGCTATTGGTGGAAAGAAAGCGTAATTCGGCATCACCATGAGCGGTATGCAGGGTGATAGGGTTGCCCGAGAGTTCGACACCCAGAAATTCTTTGGCAATCGCAATGATGTAGCTGCGAAATACTTCCGCCTGGGCACGAGAGGCAGAGAGGAATATTTGTGGGTCGCCAGTGAGTGCGGCATTTTCTAATGCTTCGCCAGCAAAGTAATAGGTCGCGCCAATCTGCCGAGATTTGAGAATATTGCGTATGCGCTGGTGTAGGTTGTCGCGCATCGTGTGCTGATAGGCAAAGAGGCTGTCATGCCAGTCTTTGAAGTCAGCTTCGGTTAAGTGGCTTACATCATTCTTTTTCTTCTTGCCTTGTTTTTTACCTTCTGAGTTTGATTTCCCACCGTTTTGGTTTTGCTTCTCGGTCTTGTTATCCACGTCATGTTGGTGTGTTTTCTGCTGCTGAGTTCGCTGCTTTTTCAGCTTCACATGCTTTTCAATCAGCATGTCTAGCTCTTTGATCTGGTTTGGGGTTTTCTCTGGTAGGTCAGTCAGCATGACGATACGGCGAGCAATGGCTTCATCGACTTCCTCTTCGCGCAGAAGGTCACGCCAGCTGTATTTATCAGCCCAATAGTAAATCACTCGGGCGTTAGGTAACCCAAGTTCTAATCGTATTTCGTCTGGTGTCCAACGCCGTAAGTACAGGCGTTTGGCCGCTTCGCGGATTTCGGGGGAATATGCCATGCCGCCATCATACAACCGCAAAAAACGCAAATGACGCACTATTGTTCGGGTGCTTTCGGGATTAATGAAAATCCGAATTTGTCAGAAGAAGAGTGAATGCATGCTGATTTTCAAATGCGTATTCTTGCTGTGATTTGATATTCATTTGAACAAACAACGCATGGATGACCTATGGCAGGGAAGTTAAAAACCGGATGGATTCGGGTCGCCACGGAAGGCGACACTATTGATGGACGAACTATTAATAGACAAGACCTGCTCGACATGGCCGAAACGTATGATCCCAATGTATATGGTGCACGAATTTGGCCTGAGCATTGGCGTTGGTACGCCTGCGGTGATGTGTTGGAAGTGAAGGCGGAAGAAGTAGACGGCTTAATGCGCCTGTTTGCTGTATTGGCTCCCAATATGATGATGGTTGAGTTCAATCAGCAAGATCAGAAAGTTTATACCTCGATTGAGATTCAGCCGAATTTCGCTAACACCAACAAGCCTTACCTAGCTGGTATGGCAATTACCGACCAGCCCGCTAGCTTGGGCACCGATCGCATCAAGTTATTTTCAACCTCTAACGACTGCATGTACGCACAGCCTGAATTGCTAGCGATGGATGAATTGCATGAAGAAGCCGGTGGCATTCGTCGTTTATTCAATTTGTTCACTGACAAAAGCTCAGACGACAAAAAGGAAGAACAACCCATGAATAAGGAACAGTTCGCCGCGTTGACCGCGAGCTTAACGACATTGGCACAAGGGCAGACTGCGTTGCAAGAAACGTTGACTCAACATTTTACTGATCAGGGTGACAATACACCGGTACCGGAAGAATTACCGCCAGAAGAAAAGCCAGAAGGGAATATCACCCCTGAACAATTCAATGTGCTGACATCGGCTTTAAGTACATTAGCCGATGGGCAACAAGCCATGCAGCAGCAATTTAGCAAACTGCTGGAAGAAGATAACCGCAACACCCCTGATTTATCAGGCGGTGACGGCTTTGACAGTAATTCATTGGTTTAAGGAGAGACCATGCAACTCAATCAACTTGCTCGCGCAAACTTAAACCATTACAGCCAACAGTTGGCAAAAGCCTACGGCGTAACAACGGTTGGTGAGCTTTTTTCGATTACCGGCCCTAAAGAAACCCAATTACGTAAAGCGTTACTTGAATCGGTTGCTTTCTTGAACCTCATTACCGTGGTGGATGTTGATCAGATTTCCGGTCAAGTAGTCGAAATCGGTGCGCTTGGTCTCCACTCAGGCCGTAAGAAAGGGGGGCGTTTTAATAAAACGGCATCGCCTGATGGCTTTGAATACCGGTTAACAGAAACAGATTCTAATTGTTCGATTACTTGGGACACCCTAAGTGTTTGGGCGAACTCCGGCAGTAATGGCGAGTTTATGAAGCTGCTGAGTGAATCCGCCAATATGGCATTTGCGCTGGATATGCTCCGCGTTGGTTTCAATGGTACTTCGGTTGCTGAGACCACGGACCCCGTTGCGAATCCCAATGGTGAAGATGTCAACAAAGGCTGGCAGCAAATCGTGACAGAAAATGAGCCTGACCAGATTTGTGCGCTTGATGTGTATTTAGATGCTGATGGCGGTGGGGATTACAAAACCCTTGATGCGATGGCCTCTGATCTTATCAATAACTACATTCCGGCACAGTTTCGTAATCACCCAGGTTTACGTGTTTTGGTCGGTTCTGATCTGATTGCGGAAGAATCGGCGCGTATTTACGATAAAGCAGACACGCCTAGCGAGAAGAAAGAAGCGCAGCATTTGCCGTTCTCTATTGCTGGTCGTCCCGCCATTGTGCCGCCGTTCTTCCCTGGAATGCGCATGACGGTAACCATTCCGAAGAATTTGCACATTTATACCCAGAAGAACACCCGTCATCGTAAAGCTAAACACGAAGAAGACCGCAAAGCGTTCGAGAACAGCTATTTGCGTTGGGAAGGGTATGCCGTGGGTAATTTTGAAGCGTATGCCTCTTTCGATGAAGCGAAAGTGCATATTGGTCCTAAACCGACAGAACCAGTGGCATAACGCATGGCTTCTCCCTGTCGTCGCGATAAGGAAATAAAAGCGGCCCGCCGTGAAATACGGCGGGTGAAAGCCTCAGGCATTGCGCCCGAACATGCCAGTTTGCACCTGCAGTTAATTGGTCTTGAAGAAGACTTAAAGCGGTTAAAAAAACTCAACCGCATTGCTGACAAAGTAGCACTCAAGCGAGAAGAGTTACTGCCCAAGTACCGACCGTATGTGAAGCAGTACCTTGAAGATGGTGATTGTTTTTCTAATCCCATTTTTTCCCACGCCGTGATCTGGTTGTTCGACACCGAACAGTTTGACTTAGCGATCGAGTGGGCCTTGTTGTGTATCGAACAAGGGCAACCGACCCCCGATAACGTGAAGCGTGATTGGCCACACTTTATTGCTGATGCGGTACTGGTGTGGAGTGAGCAGCAAGCAGATCAGGGCAACAGTGTAGAACCGTATTGTTCCGTTATTTTTGAGAAAGTCAGCAATGAATGGCGGCTGAATGAAAAGCTAACCGCCAAGTGGTTCAAATTCTACGGCGCACTTTTGTTGCGTGATAGCGAGGGCAGAATCTTGCCCTCATCGGTAGATAGCCCTGAAACACTCGCGCAGTCGACCAAATTGCTGAACCAAGCACAACGTTTTCACCCCAAATGTGGCGTGAAAACCCTGTTAGACAAAATTGATATGCGCCTGCGGGCGTTAACCGACTCCTAACCCCCAAGGGTTTTTGGTGGAGGTGTTGACCAGCAATGGACAACAACAACCGGTGAAACCAATTAACCCTTACCTATTTAAGCCGAGGATGATGCGATGAGTTTTGGTGGTAAGCCAAACGCAGATGCGAACACGACCATTCTTGGTAATGGGTGGCCAGATTTATCGACGGATGAATTTCGTCGCTTGCGCCGCATCCCAACGGTGTTTGATAACGACAGTATGGCAATGGCTATCCGTATTGCAGCAAAGGCGGTGAAAAAGCAGTTGGTATCGCTGGTGACAGATGGGCAGCCACCGCAGTTTGATGAAGACGATAACGCCATTTTTAAGCGGGCTGTGTATGCCCGTGCTCATGGTGATTTGTTGCCGGAATTTGCCACCCAAGACCGTCGAAAAGAAGCCAATAACCTCGCAACGGATAGCCAGGAGCAACAAGAAAGCTTTATTGCACAGAGTAACCGCGACATTCGCCAATTGTTGGGGATGGGGCGTGTATCAGTTGGGCTGATTTGATGACCGACATTTACACCCAAACAAAATTAGAACACCTGACCCAGTACTTGTTGGCGCACATGAAAAGCGATGTGCTGGAAAACAAGATTGATGCCTGGCAAGAGTCGGCAACGATTCAGGTGGATGGGGAAGACCGAGGGAACGGGGGCTACATTGCTGCGCAGTGGCGCTATAACGCAGTGATTTCTATTGAGGACTTTCCTCACCAACAGTGTGACCCGCGCAATGTGTTTGCCTTGGTGGCGTGTTGGCTTGCGGATTGTGACGTTGACCGGAACACGGATGAATTGGGTGACCCGCAGGTAGGCGTAGACGTTAATTCGCATGAATCGGCGGATGTAACCATCGAGTTGGAAATGATGGAGCCCATTGAGCTTATCCCTGACCCAAATGGGGGGATCACATGGCGAAGCCAAACCTACCGCGTGCAGACCGTGCCTATCCATGTTGCCGAAGATGTTGATGTGACCAATGACGCCAACTATTCAGGTTAATGAACGTGACCGGCTGAACCTTGATGAAAAATTGGCGTTGCTGGCCATGCCGCCCAAGAAGCGAATTTGGATACTGAAAACGCTGGGGCGTTGGGAACGCACCAATACACGGAAACGGATTTCTCAGCAGAAAGATGTGAACGGGCAAGCCTTGCCAGCCAAGCGAAGCGGAAAGAAAGGCAAGATGCTCAAGCGCATGGGCAAAGGGCTTGAACCCTATGTGAAAAATGCCAATCAGCTTGATTTGACGTGGTCAAACAAGCTGACCGGTCGCATAGCGGCTCGACACCACACTGGTCAAACGCAACGCATGACGGCATCGCAAATGCGCAAGCGTTGGGGAACGCCAGATTACACCGCGCCTTGCTCAAAGGGACAAGCCAAGAAATTGCGAGAGTTGGGCTACACGGTACCGAAGCCAAATGGAAAGGGCCGCAAGAAACCGACATTGCGATACATCATGGACACCGTAACGCATGGCAAAGCCGGATTGATGATTCGGGAACTGAGTAACAAGACCAGTGTGCAGTCATGGGATATCCCCTTGGCCGAGCGGAAAATTTTGGGTAGCCACGAAACAGACGTGAATCGCCAGCTCATCAAGATCATTGAGCAGGCACGCAGAAGGAATTAACGAATGGGAATCGGTAAGGTCGAGGTGAACAACCTCAATTTAGGCCAAGGTACACCGCCAGAAATTGAGCGTCATTTGCTCTATATCGGCACGACGACCAAGGCCGAACTGCAAGGCAAGGTCACTCGCATTAATGCCATGTCCAATTTGGATGATGTGATGGGTGATGATGCGCTGGGCGATAACGTTCGTGCCGCGCAGTTAAACGGTAAGCAGAACTGGACGGGAGCCATTTATGGTCTGGCGCCGGGTGAAGGGGCGCAAACGTGGCAGGATGCGGTCAATGAAGCTAACAAAACCGACAGTTTTGAAGGTATCGCCCTGGTTGATGTGATCACCGACAAAGCCGAATTTGATGCCATTCAGTCAAAGGCTGAAGAACTGACCAGCAAATTAGGCCGTTGGGTGTTTTTCTTGGCTGCCACGCCAGGTATTGATGCCGCCACACAAACGTGGTCCGACTATGAAACCGCCATGCTGACCTTGGTAAAAGATGTCGCCGCCCGTTGGGTGGTACCGGTGCCGATGCTGAATGGTAACAACATTGGTGTGCTGGGTGGCCGCTTGTGTGACCGCTCTGTCACCGTGGCGGATTCACCCATGCGTGTGGCCACCGGGTCGGTTCTTAGCTTGGGGGCAATGCCCGTTGATAGCACCGGCAAAGAATTGGAAATGTCGACCATCGGCACCTTAGCGGAAGCGCGTTATTCGGTACCGCAGCGTTATGCGGACTACGAAGGCGTGTATTGGTCAGACGCCATGACGCTGGAAACCAAAACCGGTGATTACCAGTATTTGGAATATGTGCGTCCGGTGCATAAGGCCAACCGCCGCGTTCGCTTCAAAGCCATCGCCCGTATTGCCGATCGCATCCTGAATTCCACACCACCAAGCATCGAACTGAACCGCAGCTATTTCCGCAAAGTGCTGTTCGATATGTCGTTCACCACAGAAATCGGCGGCATCACCTTCCCTGGTGAAATCATGTCACCGCGTGATGAAGACGTGACCATTCAGTGGGTCACCAAAACCAAAGTCATTATCAGCATCATGATCCGCCCGCATAACTGCCCGAAACATATCGTGGTCAATATTGCGCTGGATTTGAGCAATGGAGCAGAGGGCTAAGTTATGGCAATGCGCTTATCTGGCAAGAACATGCATTTCACGCTGGGCGACATGAAGTTAAAAGCCCAAAAGGTGACGTTATCTATTACGGATAACTCTGCCGTGAATAAAACAGGGGGTGTCCCTGATGGCTATGTCGACGGTGACGTTGAAGCCTCTGGCGAAATGGAGCTGACCACCGCCCAGTTTAACTTGCTCAGCAAGGCGGCCAAGAACACCGGCTCATGGCGTGGCATGCCGGACTTCGATGCCATGTTCTACGGGAAAATTGATAAGGACGAACTCAAGGTAGAAGCCTATGGGTGCCGCATCAAGTTATCCGACATTGTGGATATCGACAGTGCAGGCGGCAGTGCCTTGGTGCACAAGGTGCCGTATGAAGTGACCAGTCCTAAGTTTGTTCGCATCAACGGTACGCCGTATTTACGTGCCGATGAAACCGAAGACTTGGTGCAGTAAAGGGGGCGGGATGACGGATGTTATCGATCAAGGCTGCCGTTTTGAAGCCCAATTCACCGAAATGGCGCTTGCCAACCAACGGGCAAGGACTATGCAAAACCAAGCGCGGGAAAGCGCACTGATGTGTGAGGAATGTGGTGATCCGATCCCACAACTCCGCCGCGAAAAGGTGCCCGGATGCCAATGCTGCATCCAGTGCCAAGGAATGAAAGAGCGAGGATGACTGTGAGTCAGTACCGATTAGCAAAGCGATCATTACAACGCTTGGCAGAAGGGCATGCCCTGCAAGAAAAAGTAGTGAAACGTGCCATTGAATTGTGTGACGTGGATTTCACCGTCATTGAAGTGCTGCGAACACGGGAAAAGCAGGAAGTGTTAGTGGCCGACGGGGCGTCAAAGACCATGAATAGCCGTCACCTGACAGGCCATGCGGTGGACTTGGGCGCATGGGTGAACGGCAGTGTCCGCTGGGATTGGGAGCACTACTTCAAAATCGCCAAAGCCATGCAGCAAGCAGCCATCGAGTACAACGTGCGCATTGTATGGGGCGGTTGCTGGGAATGCATCAATGATGCCGGTGATCTGAAAGCCGCCCAAGAACGCTATATCGCGCGCAAGAAGAAGCAAGGTAAGAAACCGTTTCTTGATGGCCCGCACTTTGAATTAACCCGAGCAGATTATCCAGAGGTGTGTCCGGTATGTGGGAAAAAGTAAAAGCGATGATCGGTGCTGCCGCGCCATTGGTCGGCTCTTTGATTGGTGGCCCTGCTGGCGGTGCCGTTGGCAGTTTGGTGGCCTCGGCTCTGGGGGTGGAAAACACGCCCCAAGCGATTGAACAAGCCATTTCAACCGATCCGGATGCCATGGTGAAGTTGAAGCAGTTGGAATATGAACATGCGCAGGAACTCAAGCGGCTGGCGTTAGAAGAAGGCCGGTTGGCACTGGAAGAGCAGCGGGAGTTTTTGGCTGATACCCAACATGCGCGGAATAAGCACCACGACCACTGGATGCCGAGCCTATTGGTGTTGCTACTGTGCGCCATGGTGACAGGGATGTTTACTGCGCTGTTTTTCGGTGAACCTTCTGCCGCTTACTCCCAGGTGCTGATCATGATTGCCGGTACCGTGTTGGGTGCATTCGGCACAGGAGTGGCGTTCTGGTTGGGCAGCAGCAAAGGCAGTGTAGACAAGAGCAAACAGCTGAAGTTGCAAGGGGGCTAAATGGACGATTGGCGCGTTTGGCTTGGAATAGGCGGTTTCTTATTAACGCTGATCGGTTTCGTGTTCACACGCGCTGAGAAATCCGCCGCTACAACTCGCGATCTTGAGCAGCGCACGCATAAAAATGAGTTGGCCATTGTCAACCAGCGAGCAGATGCCGCAGAGAAGTACGCCACCAAGCATGAACTACGGGAAGCTGTAGACGATTTGAAAAATTCAATGTACGGGCGGTTTGATCGCCTGGAAACCAAGTTAGACAAAAAAGAGAGAGATGCAGCATGAGCGAGAAATTGATTCAGTTAGTTGTGGCAAGTAAAGAGTTGGCGTTTAAACCGACCGAAGTGGAATACAACGATTACATGAACGAGCTAATGCCCGACAACAAAGTGGCACCGGCGCATAACTTTCTCTTCAACACGGTGACTGACGAAACCAAAGACGCGTTGCGTGAAATCACCCAAGCGAATCCGGGGGCAGCTGTGCAGCTTACAGCGGAAGTGATGGCGCAATACGCTCCGAAGTTGGTAATCACCGTAAAAAAATAGACAGCCTTGTCGCGGCGTTAGACCGCAATGACTACGGCAAAATGCTCGCTTGGCGGCGCAAGTGGTTACCAGGCGAGTCAGACACCGAAGCCAATTTGGCAAGGGCTGTTTGGTTAGAAAAAGAATTCTGGGCAAACATGCGAACCATGACCGCGAACGGTGTTGCACAAGCCTTTAGTCCCTAAATAAGGAAGCACGAACCGATGAGCCTGCCTGAACCCCTGCGATTTACCATTGGGTYGATTGACCAAATCAGTCAACCGTTGGGCCATATCCAACAGCAGTTTTCGCACATGACTCAAGGCTACCGTGATGGTACCCAGAACATGGTGGCTGGCGCGGCAGGGGTGGCGGGTGCCGGTTTGGCGTTGCAAGCGGCGTTGATGCCAGCCATTGAAATGGATCGGGCACTGAAAAGCGTTAAATCACTGGGCGTGGCGGATGAAGGGCTAAAAGCCATCACCAAAACCGCGTTGGATTTCTCAGCCGAGTATGGCCAATCCGCCATTGATGTGATCGCTCAGAGTGAAGGCATTCGAGCGGCACTGGGTGATATGCCAGCAGAGGTGTTGAGCAGCACGACCCGCAGTTCTGCCACGTTAGCCATGGCCATGAAGTCCGATGCGGAAACCGTATCCCGTTACATGAAAAACCTGTACGGGAACTACCAGCAAGAAGCCGATGCCATGGGCAAGGACACATGGGTGGCGCAGGTGGCGGGCATGACGGCAGAAGCAAGGCGCATGTACGGCATGGAAATGGGGGCGATTGAAGGAATGGTCGACGGCATGCACTCGCTCACCTCCACCATGGGCGTGCCAATGGAAGAGCAGCTGGCCATCTTCGGTATGTTGACTCAGCAAATGTCTGACGGTGACGCTGTCACTCAATACACCAACTTCCTTGAAGGTGCGGTCGGTGCGCAAGAGGCATTAGGCGTCAGCTTAACGGATGCTACTGGCCAGCTACTCCCGATGGAGCAAGTGCTAAAGAACATTGCGCCGTTGTTAGACGGCTTATCCGGCGCAGATGCCCGTGCCTTATTGGACGATGCAGGGTTGGGTGACGGCTCGCTGATGCTCATCAATATGGTGAAAAACATAGATGACGTGACATCGGGGATAGATGCGCTCGGCAAGGTGAAAGGGTTGGGCCCAGCCACGGACATGGCTAAGGGAATGACCGATGAATGGATGCGGTTAGAGCAAGGGATATTTTCTATCCGTGCTGCAGTCGGATCGGCCTTGTTGCCCTCGTTAATTCCGATAGTGCAAAGCTTGTCGGATGGTGCGCAAGAGTTGATCACCTGGACGCAGTTGTTCCCGAACCTGACCAAATACATTGGCTTTGCGGGGCTAGCCATTTTAGGTGCCGCCGCCGCCGGTGGTGTGATGACCCTGATGATGGGTATTTGGCAGCAAGCCATGGCGACATGCACGTTAGTGATGAAAGCCTTTACCGCCGCGAATTGGCTGCTAGCCCAAGGCATGGCTTCAGTGCGCGCCGCCGTGTTGGCCGCGAATATTGTCATTGCGATGAACCCGATTGTGCTGGTTGTTGCTGCAGTGATTGCTGCTATCGCCGCCATYGGTACCTTGATTTATTTCTGGGATGATTTGAAAGCCAGTTTTGGCGACACCATGTGGTTTCAGATTCTCGAAACAGCCCTTGAGTTGCTCTTCATTCCGTTTCAAGCCTTCTTCCAATTTATCAAAGGGGGCTGGCAATGGGTCAGCAGTGGCTTTAGTGATACCAGCGGTTTCGATGGCCTGTTTGCTTTGGCTGATCGCCTGAAAAACATTTTCGGTGCGGTGTTTGGTTGGATCACGGAACAACTGAGCGGCTTATGGGAAATGGCCAAAGGCGTCATGGACTGGATACCAGGCTTTGGGGGCGATGAGGTTGAGGTGAAATCTCAAGCCGTACAGCAAGCCATGCCCCGCGCCGCGATTCAGCCCGGTGGTGCCGCGCGAAGCATCGCCAGTTACCAGAGCAATTCGACCAATTATGGCGGAGTGAGCATCTACGCCCAGCAAATGAATAACCCGCAGGACTTCGCAACCGAAATGGAGTTTATCGCCGGATGATTTATCAAGATGTACTGATTGAAAACGGTGATGTGGTGCTGGATGCCGGTCGAAACCCTGTGCTGATTCAAGACAAGGCGGTGATCGCCCAAGACATTAAACACGCCATTATCGAAAGCAATTTAGCGGTTGAGTTGATTGCAGAACGCAGCCCCTCAAAAAAGGCGGATATCCGCACCCGATTGGAACTGTTGGTTGAAGAAGATGTGCGATTAGTGCCGGGTTCGGTGCGGTTGGAAGAGCCCAAGCCGGGTGTGATGTATGTGTTTGCCACCACGAGTGATTTTGGTCAATTAGAGCTGGAGCTAACCAATGGCTGATATTCCAAAACCTGATTATACCGAACTGGTGAAGCAGTCGGGCATTCCAACCGATGAAGCTGGTTGGAAAAAAGTGCTGAAAGAAGAGATGACCAAAGAAGGCTGCATTATTGCTAATGATTCGCCGTTCTCTCCTTTTTGGCGCCTGATTGAATCGGCCGTGGTGAAAGTCACGGTATGGCTGATCACCACATTATTGGTGGGCTATGTATTGCCGAACATGTTTGTGGCCACGGCGGTTGACCAATGGCTCGACCTGCTGGCTTGGCAATGCAAACTCACCCGCAAAGGGGCAACCAAAGCCAAAGGGCTGATCGCCTTTCAGCGTGCTGCCGTTCAAGGCCCCGCGTTGGTGATTCCCAAGAATACATGGATTCAGACTGAATCGATTAACGGCAACATCTACCGCGTGCGTGTGCTGGAAGATACCACCTTGGCGGAAAACGACACCATGGTGATGGCAGATGTAGAAGCCGAAAGCGAAGGGGCGGCTTATAACCTAGGTGAAGGGTATTACCACATTCTGCCAACGGCGATCCCCGGCATTGCTGCCGCTATTAACCCTGCAGAATGGCTGATTGCGGCAGGGGCAGATAAAGAAAGCAATGATGAACTGCGTTTGCGCATTCGTAACCAGTGGAGTGCGGTTGCCCGCTGGCACATTGATGCGGCTTACCGTTCCTTGCTCACCAGTCGTGCAGGTATCAACGACGATAACGTGTATTTCGAGCATAACGCCCCGCGTGGACCAGGTACCGCGAACGCACTCATCCTGTTAGATACCGGTGAGCCATCCCCTGAAATGCTGGCTGATTTGAATGAATACATTCGCTCGCAAGGGCAGCATGGCCATGGCGATGATCTGCAGGTGATGGCCATGCCAGAAACCCAACACAACCTGATTTGCCGTGTATGGCCGGTGCGTTCGACCACCATGGAAGAACGCGACCAATTGAAAGCCCAAGTGGCAATGTTCATTGGTGCGGCATTCCGCGAGAACACGGATTACGCCCCGACCGTCACCAATCCGGTATTGCGCTTTAGCTTCTCGAAATTGGCGCAAGAGTTACATGGCCAGTTTTCACAGATTGAATCCCTTGAGTTTGATAACGCCGACATCATCAACAACCTGACCGTGCCGCGCATTCAGACGTTGGAGGTCTCACTTGAAAATACCTGAGATCAACCTGCGGTATTGGATGGGACGGGGTGAGCTGGCGAAGTTAGCCCGCGCTTTGCAGAACTACTGGGCACATGTCAAAGCCGCCTTTGAAATGCCACTGCAGCAACATGACCCACTGACCGCACCCATTGCACTGGTCAATATTCTGGCTTGGCAACGTGATGTGGAGCGGCTTGGCCAAGAGCCCGAAGCTTTATTTCGTATCCGTGTTGCCCATGCCTACAGCTTTTCCCGTGATGCCGGTTCGGTCGCCGGTTGGGAGGAGATGTTTGAAAAACTGGGTTATCCCCACATCGCACAAGATGAGCGGTTAGTGAATGTCGATTGGGATGTGATTAGCCTGAAAATCCGTGATGGGGATTTAACCAAAGTACCGAAATTGCTCGACACGGTGGTGCGCCAATATGGCCGAACTTGCCGCCGTTACCAATACACCAGTTATGTAGAAATGCCGCTGGCTGCGCGCAGTAAAAGCATTGAAGCGCAGTACGCAACGTCACATGTCAAAACACGGCTGAATGTGGGCATGTTGCCCAACGTGATGAACGTTGATTGCGAATACTACCAAGCCACAGTGAAAGGTTAAGGAAAAACAAGAATGGCAAATAGCACGGACACCTCCATTTTAACCGCCGCCGGTAAAGCACTGTTGGCCCAGCTCAATGCAGAAGAAAAGGCACTGGTCATCGACAAGATGATTTTTGCCAACGTGCCGAATCGTCCGGCTTTTCCGCAACCCAATGACAGTGTGCCAACGGATCACATCGTTCACCAAGAAGGGGTAGAGCAGCGTGGCCGACTCTCTGAAGATTCGGTGATCTACAGCACCACGTTAACCAGCGATGAAGGCCCGTTCGAGTTCAACTGGACAGGCGCTTACTGCTCTGAATATGACGTGTTAGTCACGATTGACCACCACGCCCTGACGCCTAAAACAGCTGACCAGCCAGGTGTGGCAGGTAATACCTTGGTGCGTTCGGTGGTGTTGGAATACAAAGACATTGCCGAGATCACCAATATCACGGTGGATGCCTCGACATGGCAGTACAACGCCGCGCCACGCATGAAGAAAATGGACGACGATGTCGCGCAGGCCATCATCGACCAGAACGGCAAAGACTGGTTCATTGAAGACGGGTTTTTGGTTACGCCGCAGGGTAGTGCATTCAATATCAAAGCCGGTGCCGGTTATGTGTCAGGTAACCGTATTACATTGCCTTATGACCGCAGCTTGCAGGTACCCAATAAGCCATCATACATTTATGTCGATGTCCACCGCGAAGGTTCCTCAACGGGTGAATGGGTGACGGAGTTCAATTTTGTCGTCACGCCAGAAGAGAAAGACGATTACACCGATGCCCAAGGGACTAAGCACTTTGTGTGCAAGATTGCGCAAGTGTTGGCTGATGGAAGTGTGAGTGATTTGCGGCCTGAGGGGGAGACTAGGATTTATACTAATCAACAAAACTCAAAAGCTGTAGATGAGTCGACTGGATTAAAGATATACCCTCCTATCCTTGATCAGTACGCTAAGCAGGGAGATGTAGTTCCTGATGGTATTTTTAATGCATTACGTTCAAAAAAGTCAGTAAGTATGATGTCTCCTGCACGATCAGGGAAGATTATAGAAATAACTGATGAGTTAGTTAAGTTTGAGTCAGGTGAATCGAAGCTGTTTCGATTAGAGTCTGAGCAGATTTTTAGTACATTAGCATTAGTTCCGGACGGATTACCTCTTGGATTTAAATTTAAAACACTAGGGGCTGTTCAAGAAGGCTTGGGCGCCAATTCATTTGTTGTTAGGACGGCAGGGCCAGAAATACCTGATGGTTTTGTTGTTATTGACATGCATAATGGTAATTATGCATATCGTGACTCTGATAGGCCATTGCGTATTGAGGAGTTTTGTGGTCTTCCTGAAACTGATGCATCAAAGGCTATTCGTGCAATGGCAAATAATCCATTGGGTATTAAAAAGTTCAATTTAAATCCATTTAAATACTTTTGGGATGGTGATGTTCTTCAGTTTCCTGATGGGAGTGTGATACATGGTTACATGACAGAGCTATATTTAATGCCATCTCATTATAAAAAGAATACTTATGGTATTTCAAATCGAAATGTTCCTTTGGATGGGTTGAATTTTAATGAGAGTTTGGGGTTCCATGCAGCATTTACAGTTCGAGGGTTGAGGATATTTGGAAATAAAGGTGAAGGGGTAACTACAGAGGCATCTTGTAATGCAATACATATTCATCAATGCGTGGATGTTTTATTAGATATGCCCTATGTGAAGGGAATGCCAGGTGAGACGGGAGGACAACCAGGAATCATATTGAAATATTGCACCGGTAAAATTATCGATCCTATAGTAATTGATACAGATCGACAAAATATATCAATATGGGAATCAATTGTAGATATAGTTCGACCAATATGTAAAGAGAGTCGATATCGAGAACCTATATTAGTGTCTTCAGCTAATCCAGTTGATTATCAAGGGTCAAAGTGCAATATAGAATCTCCTGAACTACATAATTTAACAACAAAAATTGGTACTCACGTATTACGATTTAGCGGTAAAAGTGATGGAAGTGTAAGCCATGGTAAACTTTATGGAAGAGATGACCTAGATGCAGTATACATTACGGATAGCTTGCCTCATAAAATAACACTGTTTGATAATGATTACTTCAATTGCAAATATACCACGTTAATTGAATCTAATTCAGATAAGGAAATCAATTCTATATTAAATAGAGGGCATAATTGTGTAAATGGATTAAGGGCTAATTCAGATTCCAATGGTGGCACATTGAATATATTAGAGGATAAGTATACAGGTCTAACTGGGCAGCCATTATATGTGAATTATATTGATCATGTTAATATAACCAATTTACACACTGATGGCGGAGATACAGCACCATTTTGTGGAAACTATAAAACATTTGATATCGGTGGTTGTGAAATAAATAACTTATCTGATCCTGATTATATGTTTAATCTGGCCGGAGACTTGAACTCTGACATGCCAACGGTAAAATGTATGTCTGGAATAGGGAATTCGTCAGATGATTTCAGGTTAAATAGAAATACTTTTTATTCTGATAATAAATTTAAAGCGGTAGGCCCAGGTATACCATTAGTGAAACTTGGTTCAACGTTCATGTGGGATACTTTCTTGGGTGAATTAAGAGTATCTATTACAGAGCCCGTGGATAGAGACACAGATGGCCGCTTAATACAGACAAGTTAGGTATAAATGTTAACCCTAGACGGAACCCAACTCACACTAAAGGCACTTCGCATTAGCGTTCGCCAGCAACTCGCCGGACAGGACATGTCCGGCCAAACCTCGGCAACCGATCAGGCGGAAATGGGCAGCAAAGGCAAGGTGTTGGCGGTGTCCGGTATCGTGCCTTTCGATCAAAAGCATCTGTTGACCCAGATTTTTAGTTTGGCGGACACGCAAGATAACGGGGCCAGACACATTTACCGTATCAGTAACACCACGGCAGAAACCTTGAAAATTCGACAAGTGAAGTTTCAAGGGACGATACGCGCTGATGAACAAACCACATTGCGGCAGTGGAATGTGGCGTTTGAATTGGTTGAACACCTTTCTGTTCCCGAACGTATCGAGCAGCGCCAACCGGATAAGCCAGCTGCCCAACAAAAGATGCAGGGGATTGAAACCCCTGTTGAACAAGGGGCATCACCTTCTGATGATCTTCCACCTGGAACCAGTGTGGAATACACAGGGATGATGGGCGTACTCAAGCGGATTGACAATTTACTCGCATGACAGCAAACCATAAATTCCTTTGCCGGGTTTATCTCGGCAAGGAGAAAGTCAAGGTGAAAACATACCGGGTCGTGCTGACAGAAAACACGCCAGGGCGATGTCGGTTAACGGTGGAAGGTAACCCAGAACCCAATACTATTGTGGCGGTTGATTTAGGTTGGGGGGATGCGATTTCGCGCGTGTTCATTGGTTACATAGAACAGGTGCAACCAGCAGAAAAAGGCTGGTCGAATTTATTCTGTCGTGAACTGGCCGCCATTCTATTCAAACCGCTCAACGTGATCATGCGCCATCCTACCTTGATGCAAATCCTCAGTAATGTGACCCAACAAACGGGACTGCAATTTGTGGTGCCCGAGCAGGCCTACAGCAAAACGTCCATCCCGTGTTTCTACAGTGACGGTAATGGATACCGGATCATGGATGAGCTGGCGCAGGCATTCAGTATTGAGGATTTCTTCTGGCAGCAACAAGGTAACGGGCAGATTTTTGTAGGCAGCTGGAAAGATTCGTATTGGGCCGACAAGCCGATCACATTGCCCAATGAAATCATGACCAAGCATAGTGGCAACAAGTCGGTGAGTGTACCCGCGATCCCCAAGCTTAGGCCGGGTGTGGTGGTCAATGGGCTGAGATTGTCATCGGTCGAATTTGAAGGAACGGAGGTCAAGCTGACATGGAAGGGACAATAAAACGCATCATCTATCGGTTATTTCCAGAATTGACAGGCCGCTGGCATTTGCCCCGTTGGGGAAAAGTCGTTGCGTTGCCAGAGCTGCCTAAAGAGGGTGACCTCTCTGATCGGTTCTATCCCCACTATGCTGCAGATGTTCAGCTGTTGGATGAAAAGGGCATGGAGTATAAAAACAAAGCCCCATTGCAGGCCGTACCATTACCGGTGCCAGGGCTGGGAGATTACGCAGGACGGTTAGAACCGCCCGCGATCGGCAGCATTGTTGAACTGGGCTTTATCTTCGGTCAGCCAGATAAGCCCTTTATCCGTTGTGTGCTCCCGTTGGGCTTCAAGTTACCGGCGATTAAGCAAGGCGAGAGCCGGTACCAACAACGTCAGGGCGTGTATCACCTGGTTGATGAAGAGGGTAGCTTTCACAGCATTACAGACAAATTGGCCAAGCTACATTGCCAGCTGCGCGAAGTGCGAGCAAAGCAAGAGCAAGACCACCGCGCCCCAAAGACATGGGTGGGTTCAGAAGGTGAGAACGTACTGCGTTTGCTTAGTGAGTTGATGCAAGTGGTAAGTGAGCTGTCCAGTACATGCGCCGGACATACACACAAGAGTCCAGAGACCGGCGCAGCAACGAGTTCACCGAATCAAGCATCCAACTTTACTGGTCACGGTAAAGCAGCCAGTAAACTGAAAGGGCGGTTAGACCCCATCACCAAGTAGAACTGCACCCCGCAACACACCAAGCGCCCACTGAGGGCGCTTTTTGTTTGCCCACGGAAAATTTTTGAAATAAATATTTTTCCACGGAATCCGCACTCCTCCTACCCTCCGGCACGGGTTGTGATCGAAAAAATATTTCAGTTTATATTTTTGCAGTTCTAGAGCCAAGAAGGGAGTTGATTTTAGCAATTGAGCCCCTTAGATACTGGGCTGGCGGGAATATATGGCACTCATTTTTTGGCTGGTTAGTGTGTAAATAAAATTTCAATTAATGATCTGAATTTCAGTAGTTTTCATTTTAAGGATCATCGCAATGTGTGAGGTGAGCGGGTTAAGTTGCTGAATTAAAAGGTGTAGTACTGTTTTCTGTAAGCGATTTAGGGGCTGGTAATGATCAAGTAAAGATCACTATCTGAATAGAGTTCATTTTAAAACAATGAGTTAAGTCGGAAGTAATGAGAAGTAAAACTGAAACATCTTTCGACGGTGGTCTTCTGGGATTAGGTTTGGTTCTTTGTTGCCAACTGGGAGGATTTAGCCCTGTGAATATGGAGAGGATAAGGCGAAGTTGGAGGAAGGGGGAGTAATCCGGTGTCGCCACTTTGTCGCCATTTGCTAATTTTAGGTATAAAAAAGGCCACTAAAAAGTGGCCTCTAATTACTCGGAAAAACCGAGTTTATTCTTTACCAAACACGTTGTTTTCTTGCTCTTGTACGCGAATGAACGTGGTGCGTTTTGTTAGCTCTTTAAGCTGCGCCGCGCCAACGTACGTACAGGTTGAACGTACGCCACCCATGATGTCTTGAATGGTGTTGTTCACGGTACCACGGAATGGCAACAGTACGGTTTTACCTTCCGCTGCGCGGTAGGTTGCTACGCCGCCTGAGTGCTTGTCCATCGCGCTCTGGCTAGACATGCCGTAGAACTTCATGAACTGCTTACCGTCTTGTTCAATCACTTCGCCGCCGCTTTCAGTGTGGCCAGCCAGCATACCGCCAAGCATCACGAAATCTGCGCCGCCGCCGAAGGCTTTAGACACGTCACCCGCACATGAACAGCCACCGTCACCGATAATACGACCGCCTAGGCCGTGTGCTGCATCCGCACATTCAATGATGGCAGACAGCTGAGGGTAACCGACACCGGTTTTAACGCGTGTAGTACATACTGAACCTGGGCCAATGCCCACTTTCACGATGTCAGCACCCGCAAGAATCAATTCTTCAACCATGTCGCCTGTTACGACGTTACCTGCGCTGATCACTTTGTCAGGGAAGGCAGCACGTACACGCTGTACGTATTCGACCAAGTGCTCAGAGTAACCGTTCGCGATGTCGATACAGATAAAGATAAGATCATCGCTAAGTGCCATGATGTCTTGGGTTTTTTGGAAGTCTGCATCAGACGTACCGGTAGACACCATTGCGTTGTTCAGTACGCTTGCATCAGACGATTTAACGAATTCAGCCCAATCACTTACCGTGTAGTGCTTGTGAATTGCCGTCATTACGCCGTGCGCCGCAAGGGCTTTGGCCATATTGAAGCTGCCGACGGAATCCATGTTAGCGGCAATAATAGGTACACCAGACCATTGACGACCGCTATGCTTGAATGTAAAATCGCGGGTTAATTCAACTTGAGAACGGCTTTTTAGGGTTGAACGTTTTGGACGAAACAGTACATCTTTAAAACCCAACTTCAAGTCTTGTTCGATACGCATTGGTCATTTCCTTCTATAAATCGACTTTTCTATCGAATAGTGCTTTTCGGCTTTCAGCTACTGGCAGGTAGCGGTGAGATCACCGTAAAGCAGGCACAAAAAAACCGGAGCGTTGGCAGACGCTCCGGTTTTCAGCATTATAGAGCCAGAAACTTTATTAACAAGTCTGATAATCCATTTTTTTTTGTGCTATCCTCACGAAGATATACCCACCAGAAACCATACGCAATCGTTTGTATCGCTTTGTTTTTAGGCGAAAAGTGGCATTTCTGCTTGTGATTCCTCCGTTTTTCTTTCTGTTTATACGCTGTTCACATTCTCCATATTGTTCACTGACGATTTTTTCTTTGCCTGACACCGTAATTTATTTTATCGGCGCTGTGTCGGTATAAACACGGCGGTAAAAACCACCCATAAACAACAGGCATAAAAAAGACCCCGCAAGCGGGGCCGTCGATAACATATGCGCTAAAGTTAGGCGTTAAGCCGATTATGCTTCTGCCTGTACCGCGTCATCGTGTTTGTTTTCAGCATTACCTTGCTCGGTGCACTGTTCGGCTTTTTTAAGCATTACGCGAACAAGGGCAGAGGCGAGTAGGGCAACCACTACCATCACAACTGCCAGCATGGTCAACATGCCAAAGTAATCCCCGTAGAGCTGCTTCACTAAGGCTTGGGTGATCACTTGGCCTTTTTCAAGTGCAATAGAGGTGGAGAACACCGCACCGATAATCCCGCTCAGTGCCATGGCCACAGAGAACAAGCTCACGGAGAAGTTCTCAATGTGTTTCGGGGCCACAGACAGTATGAAGGCCACCACAAGGCTACCCACAATGACTTCGCCAATGGCTTGGAAGAAGTGGATCAGCAAGAATACTTCCGGACGGATCACCACATCTGTGCCAATGGCTTTTACTGCCATGGTGAGAATGCCGAAGGCAATCGCGGTGAGCACAAAGGCAAAACTGATTTTGGTGGCAGTTGAAAAGTGAATGTTACGCTTTTCAAGTGCAGAAAATGTCATGGAAACCAGCGGACCACCGATGATGCACCACAACGGGTTCATCGCCATTGAGGCTTCCGGTGCGATAGGGACTATCCCGAACAGATCGCCACGCATGGTATTGATGGTCACCAAGGTCATGGAGGTCATCATTTGGCCGTAGTAAACAAAGAATGCTGTGGTGAGGGTGGTCATGATCAAAATGGTGCCCATTTTCAGTGCATCCGCTTTGTTGGCTTTCATCATCAGGAAGACAAAGTAACCAATCGCGGCTAAACCAATGGCGTACACAATGTTCTGGCCAATATCCATGTTAGAGAACATGAAGAACACCAAGCCGATCATAGAGGCAGAGATGGCGGTGAACGCGAACCAGTTTTTCACACCAACCGGTTGCTGATCCATGTCTGTGGCTACTGCGATCAGCGGTTTGCGTGATACCAGCAACAGGATGAAGGCGATGGTGGCCATGAGCACAGACAGAGTAAAGCTGCCATTGAAGCCCAGAATGAGCACAAACATCGGGAATAAATACTGCCCCAAGAAGGCACCGATATTGTTGACGGAATAGTTTACCGGGTAAGCGTTTTCAAAGTCTTCTTCACTGTGGAAAGTACGCTTATACAAGCTCGGGTAAGACGGCGACATTAAGCCGCGAGAATAACTGGCAAGGGCAATACCTATCAAGCTCAGGGAAACGTTGAGTGATGAGGCGCCCAGTACCAGCAGTACATAGCCAACGGCAAAGCCTAAGTAACTTATCGTGAGTGAGCGATAGGCGCCCAAAAATTTGTCAGCAATGAAACCACCGGCAATAGCAAACAAGGGGCCGATTGAGGAGAAGGCACCAACGACCATCATGGTGTCGGCTTCGCTGTAATTGAGATCCTCGAGGAAGAATCGAGTCAGGATCACCATCACGCCGTAAAATGATAAACCAAACATCATTTGGCACACCATCATTGACTTATTCAGTCTATTCCACATTGCTGTATCTCTATGTTCATGGAGGATTGAGAAGTGTTAAGTTGTAAGCAAATGTAAATTTGCGAGCTGATGTTAACATTATCAGTTGCTGTGATCTTGTAATGAAGAGTGATTCGTGACGATTTTTAGTGAAAAAATCCATTTATACCTTGGCGATATATTTGCAAAATTGAGGCATCGGTGCTTTCTTATAAGAAGTCATTGTGTAAATGGCTTGGTGCGCGAGGGATAAATACCCAACAGGAAAACGTGGGTAGATAACCAGAGGGAAGAGGAGCAGCAGCGCGGCCAGCGTTGATGAAATGAAAAATAACCAGTTATGTCAGAATTATTATTTTTCGTCGATCTTCTCTTCCATTCTCTGGCAATCCTTGCATAATCCCCCTGATTGGCTGGTTAAGTGGATAGATTGACCTTGTTTAATAGAAGAAAAATAAAACGAACCTTCCCGCTCGATTTTTACGGGGAAGAGGGAAGTTGGCGCTTCATTATTCGGGCAGAAAAGCCAAGTGAAGTGCTGGATGCGATGTACTGGCGCGCATACATTTCGTGCCATCGCAAAGATTTCGATCTGTTGCATATGGCAACGGATAAGTTCAATTACAAATACAATTATTCCAGTGCGGATTCATCCGAGTTGCATTACGCCAGCGCGGGTGCACCATTGCGGGTGAACATGATGGGTCCGATTGTCCCGATTTCTGCCATTTTGGCGAAAATTCATGAGCAATCAGCACCGGAGAACGCTGAAATACTGCGTCCTGCGATGCAATCGTAACTGCACTGCGACATACCGTATTCTAGAACAGGGAGCCTGATGGCTCCCTGTTTCTTTTGGTGACGCTTTGTGTCTTTGAGTCATACGGTGTTTGCACTTTCTTCCGCGTTGTTTACTCTTTTCTCGCATTCTCGCATTCTCGCATTCTCGCATTCTCGCATTCTCGCATTCTCGCATTCTCGCTTCACTGAATAGTATTTTTACCGTGAACCACGTAGAATACGCCCCCTTTGTGAAAGCGGTTGGCAACTAGGTAATCTCGTGATGAAGAACAAATTTGAGCTATTGGCACCAGGCGGTGATATTGAATCCATCAAGGCGGCGATTGTCGCGGGTGCAGATGCCATCTATTGCGGGTTGGATCACTTCAATGCACGTAATCGTGCCGCGAACCTGACGTTTGATGATTTGAACGGGATTGTCCGTCTTGCCCATCAATACGACTGTAAGATCTTCCTTACGCTGAACGTGATTATTCTTGAGCGTGAAATTCCCGCTGTGATTGCGCTGTTAAATCAATTGGTCAACACCAAAATTGATGGCGTGATCCTGCAGGATCTGGGGTTGTTCTATATTCTCAAAAAACACTTCCCAACCTTGGATGTTCACGCTTCTACGCAGGTGAATACACACAACGAAGGCCAAATCCGATTCATGGGACAGCTGGGCGCGTCACGCGTGAACTTGTCACGTGAGTTGAATATCCAAGAAATTAAGCACTTGGCACAGTTTGGTCTTCAACATAACGTGCTGATGGAAGTGTTTGTACACGGTTCTTACTGTATTGGTTTTTCTGGCTTGTGTTACATGAGTTCAGTGCGCAATGGTAACTCGGGCAACCGTGGCCGTTGCAGTCAGCCATGTCGTGATAAATACCAAGTGACTGATACCGGTACCGAACACCCGCTAAACATGAAAGATAACTCGGCCTTTGGTGATATGGCTGCACTGGCTGATGCCGGTGTGTACTCGCTGAAGGTGGAAGGGCGTATTAAGAAATCGCACTACGTGTACACCGTGGTGGATAACTGGCGTCAGCAGATCGATCGTTACTGCAACAACGAAGCGTTGCTGACAGATACCACAGAACTGTACACGGTGTTTAACCGTGACTTCTCGAATGCGTACCTGACTGGCGAAATCAATAAAGGTATGTTTATTGATAACCCGCGTGATCACTCGGTGAAGCATTTCACGACAATCCACAGTTGTACCACGCCAGAATCCGTGCAAGGCATTAAGAAAAAGCTGTACGACGACAAGACAGACATCATCCAGACGGTTGAAGCAAGAACACACGATCTGAATATTGCGAAGTTGCCATTGTCAGTGACAGTTTCTGCGGTAGAAGGTAAGCCATTGTCAGTGACGATCACCGGTGAAGGCTGTGATATGACGCTGACTTCCGATGTGGCGTTGGTACAGAGCCACCGCCCAACACTGTCTCATGATGCGGTACAAAAGTGGGTAGCAGGCTTTGCTAACTGTGAATACGCCATTGCTGAGGTGGATGTATCTGGTGTCGATGAAAGCCTGTACATGCCTTATAAAGAGCAGACTGAGATGCGTGAGCAGATTGCTATCGCATTGAATGGCGGTAAGCCGTTAGTCGCGCCAGTGACGCTGCCAGCATTCACGTCTGCGGAAACTGAATCAGAAGCAGCGAATGAACAAGCCATCCCGTCCCTGAGCGTGTTGATTTCTTCTGTTGAAGATGTGGCATTGGCTGCTGAGTCTGATGCGACCTTGTACTACCAGATGCCAGAAGCCATGGCGATGAACCTGACTGCGATGCAGGATCTGTTCAGTGCGAATCCACATCTGATCCCATGGTTCCCTGCTATTCTGATTGGCGATCACTACCAAGCGGCTGTGACCTTCCTAGAGACGGTTAAACCGGTGCGTATCGTAACCAATAACTTCGGTATGGGCTTTGCGGCGCATGCGTTGGGTATCGATTGGATTGCTGGCCCGCACATGAACATCACCAACTCGTATAGCTTGCTGTGTCTGAAAGAAGAGTTTGGCTGTAAAGGCGCGTTCATTTCAAATGAAATTAACCGCACACAGGTGAAGCAGATCGTCAAGCCAGCAGATTTTGAACTGCACTACAGCGTGTATCACCCCATCATGTTGATGACCAGTCGTCAGTGTTTCTTCCTCCAGACTGTCGGCTGTAAGAAGAAGCGTTTTGATGACAAGTGTTTGCGCAAGTGCGACAAAACAGCGTCGATCCTGAGCCTGAAAGGGGAAAACTTTGTGTTGGCTAAACAACGTGGTGATCACAATGCCATGTACAGCCAGACAAACTACCTGAATACGGATGTGATGGCCGATCAGCCATTGGTATTAAACGGGGTGATGATTGATTTGCGTAACATCAAAACCGATACAAAGATCAGTGGAAACAAAGCCGATGTGATTGCCGCATTCCAGCAGCAAATCGCCCAGCAAGATGGTCAGCCGCTGCACGCGATGATCACGCCGTCAACCAAGGCGCAGTACAAGAAAGGTCTTTAACGGGATCCTAGATGCGAGAAACGAGTGCCTAGAATTTAGTTCCTCGTGTTTCGTGCCTAGAACCTATAGAACTATAGGTTCTAGGTTCTAGGTTCTAGGTTCCAGAATCTCCTTCCAGATTTTCTTATAAAAAAGCCCAAGTCGCATTACACGACTTGGGCTTTTTTGATCTTGCAGAAGCGCAATACGCCTGCACGGTTTATTTCACCGCTACGCCATGCCACTGATAGTGGTTGTTCGGCTTCTTGCTGACAATGCCTTCTTCCATAAATTGGCTGAACAGCTCATCCACTTCTTCACTGCTGACTTTCAGATAACGGGTTACGGCACGTTTGGTGCAGTTCACCTGATTGGCACTCAATGCATCAATCGCTTGCTCGTACAGGCTCTTCGGCGCTTCAGGCTCCGGTGTCGGCTCTGGCGTGACCTCTTCCATGTGTGTTTCATAATGCGTCGTTGGTTGAGACATGGTGTGCGATAGAAGCTCAGGTTGCTTGGCTTCCGTGGTGTATGCATCAATCGTGAACGGGTGAACACGGCGGAACTGATTGCGGAAACGCAGCTCTTCACCGATCAAACCCACGAAGAACGCGGCAAAGAAATCCAACAAGACAGACAGGAACACCACCAACCCTAACTGGGCGGTTTGGGTTTGTACGCTCATCGACTTGGCCAAGCTATCAATCAAGCCCACCACCGAGCCTTGGCTCACTACTGGCAAGCTGTCGCGTTCTGCAGCAAGGTCGAGCTGCTGCTGACGCAGTTTGTCGTTCTCACGCTGAATGCGCGTGACGCCCGTCGCGATGCGTTCCATCTGAATGTATTTTTCAGCGGCTTCATTGTTAAGCGCAATTTGGTTATCAATCGCTTCAATCTGCATGTTGTAGCTGTTGATTTTGCTTTGCTGCACATTCACATGGCTTTGTGCTTGGTTAGTCGCGCTGTTGATACCCCCGATAGACCCACCAATAGAGATCGCCGCCAGTACCGCATAAAAGGCAAAGGCTGAAATCGCACCGGCATAGTTACGGCGTGCACGACGCTCGCCAAACTCATACCAGGCAAAAAACTTGCCGAGTTCAAAGATGATGGCCAAGCCACCAAACAGGATCTGCATGATAGGGTCTTCGTCGATAGACAAAAACAGCAGCAGCGAGAAAATGATCGAAGCAAGAATAGACGCACCGGTAAAACTGTACACGGTACACATTGCAAATTTACCCTTCGGGTATCTAATTGGTAAGTTGTCGTCGTAAAGCATATAAAATTATTGCAACAAACATCGTTGCCCAGGTTGCGCTCACCGGCTCCTACCTATTGTGCAGGCCACTAAGCAAAAAAAAGGTGGCTAAGGATACCGCAAAATGGCCTACGAACCCTTATAAAATAAGGCTTTCGCTGTTTTTACGCTGGATCTTTACACAGTGCTTGCATAACTGTTCAAATAGTAGGCGTCTCGTTTTTGTCAAACGTACCGAGTGTGCTAGAAATGCGCATTTTTATGCTGTCACGGCGTAATGTTGCTTAACTGTAAATTTCCTTTTGGCGGTAGAGCAAGTATGCTCAAAAGAGGCATATCGGTATCAGTGAGCAAGACGGAGGTAAGGCAATGTATGTGATTACCGAGCACGAAATTTCCGATCCCACCTTGTTTTGGCAACAGGCCAGTGGGACATTCACGCATCCGCCATTGGGGATACAGTTACGCTCTGCGATCGTGCTAGAAAGAGAAACACTGTGTCATTGCATGTGGGAAGGGGAGTCGCTGCAAGCGATACGCGAATACCTTGAACCTGCCCTCGGGGGCGCCAGTACCAATACCTATGCAGAGGTAGATCCCTACCGTGCGATTGGCTAAATAAGCGTGAGATCGCGAGAGAAAAACAGAAACAGAGAAAATAGAGCAATAGAAAGAGAAGCAGACAGAAGAGAAAAGGCCGTGTTGGTGAGCAACACGGCCTTTTTAAATGCGGTTATTTCAGTGTGCCGTTATCGGACCATGAATATACGCCGGCTGCGGACACTTACTTTTTGTAAGAGTGAGCAACGTTGTCGATGCGCTGGTTAGCACGCATTGCTTCTTGGTAAGCCGCGTCAGATGCAGTTAGCGCATCGTTTACTGCGCCAGCCATTGCGTCTTGTTGAGTTTGAAGAGTAGAAACTTGCTCAGAAAGCGTATCGATTTTGTTCGTTAGCTGGCTTAGTTGCTCAGCTTCTTCAGTGCTTGAACAACCCATAAGAGTTGTGCTTAGAATTAGACCAGTAGCAAGTGCAATAGAACGTTTCATGGTTATCTCCATTGTGGATTTTGTTATTTTTGAAAATGTATCATTGTACAAAACACGCATATTGTAACAATAATCTAGACATTGAAGTCAAAGTTTTTTTCGTGCCTTCATTCATCTGAATGATTATTCACGGCAAAAACAGATTGTTATTTCATGGTCATCATCGTGTGTTTTACACCGGTTGACGCATCGTTCTTGTTGATGTGAATTGTGGATGTTTTATGTCAGGGGAATATCAGAAGGATTAAAAAAATACCAAATAACAATCACGTATGTTGTTTTTTCGACTGTGTTGGGTGTGTTTTGTTCGATGTGGTGTCATGGGTAAATACACAGTGTGTAGCGGAATGTTACTTTGCTTTGTCTTTTGGCCTAAGATGTTATCAGCGAACAAATATAAAGCATTGTTGCTATTGTCGATTTATTAATAGATTTTTTAGGAATAAAAGATTGCATATTTAAGCGTATAGAAAATAAAAAAGGCGGGTGATTAATCCGCCTTTTGTGAAATATACGTTTTGGCTAAGGCTTATTTGCCTGCGATATTTAGCTTGTTAAAGCGAATGATCGGGGCGAAGAAATCACGTGAGTGATCGTGCTGTAATGTATCGCCGACCGCATCAATGGCTTTGATCATCTGATAGAAGTTACCTGCAACGGTAATGCCGCGTACAGGCTGCACGCGTTTACCGTCACGACACAAGAAGCCGCTCGCACCGAATGAGAAATCGCCGCTGACCGCATCGGCACCAGAATGAACGCCTTGCAGTTCAACCAACTCCAGATATTCGCCGGCCGTCACGTCTGCGTGTGAACTGGTACCCGTAGCAATCACGGTATGACGACCAGACACACCCAAGCCACCTTTGGCGGAACGTGCACCGTTAGCGGTATTCTCAATGCCAAAATAGCTGGCAGTGTGGCTGTTATGTAGCAGGCTTTGTAGTTGGCCTTCACCGATCAAAATGGTATCGCGTGTGGCATAGCCTTCACTGTCGAACGCTTTAATCGACGAGCCGCCTTCCACATAGGCCGTGTCAGACACCGTCAGCAGTGGGCTGGCCACCATGCTGTTTACGCTGTCACGCCATGGGTTAATGCCTTTCATGGCGGATTGGCCAGAGAAGCACATACCAAATGCACCCAGCAGGCTGCTTAAGCAATCTAGCTCGAAGATTACGCTGTAGCTGCCCGTCGTCACCGGTGCACCGTCAAGCAGGGCTTTCGCCATGTCGTAACCATGGTGAATACAGTAGTTGGCATCCAGTTCATCAAAACGACGACCGGTTGACATGCCACCGTGCATCGCTTGCTTACCGTCTTTCTCATACAAGGTGTACGCGTAACAGTAGGTAGAGCGTTCTTGGTGGTAGCAGCGGGTGCCCAAGGTGTTCGCGAGGATCACTTGGCTGTCGGACTCACCAAACCCGTTATAAGGCGAAGAACTGGCGTTCGGCAGGGCGACAACACCGCTTTCCAGCGCTAGCGCGAGTGCGATTTTGTCATCAACCGATGCGGTATCGGCCTGATAAATTTCAGGGCGATCGGTGGTGAGGGTGCTGTTGGCACAGCGGATCTGTTGATGGGCATCTTGCTGGGTGAAAGTCGCGTTCACCAAGGCTTGCTCTACCATGAGATCCAAGCTGGCGGGCTCAAGTGATTCAGAGTAGCTGGTGGCAACGCGTTGATCTTTCACCACACGAACACCAATGACTTGGCCAGACGTGACTTTGTACTCGTCCAATTCGCCGGCATTGGCTTTTAAGGAAAAATTGTTGCTGCCACTGGCGATCACATCGGCATCGGCACCGGCCGCTTTTACGCGTTCCAGTACTTGATCGATCGCGGCTTGAAGTTGTTGTTGATCCGCCATTAGTTACCCCCTACAAGAATGTTGTCAACTTTGAGCGCTGCTTGGCCAACGGTGGTTGGCACGGAGCCACTGACCGATCCACACATGCCGGCGGCGAGGGCGAAATCATTGCCGACCATGGAAATCTCTTTCAGTACTTTTGGACCAGTACTGATCAAGGTGGCGGATTTCAGCGGTTGTGTGATCTTACCGTTTTCAATCAGGTAGGCTTCTTGTACGGCAAAGTTGAATTCACCGGTGCCTGGCTGTACCGAGCCGCCGCCCATCTTCTTGGCGTAGATACCACGTTCAACCGTACTGAGCATCTCTTCTAGTGAGCTGTCGCCGGCTTCAATGAAGGTATTACGCATGCGGGAGGTTGGGGCATATTTGTACGATTCACGACGGCCAGAGCCAGTCGGTGCGAAACCGGTTTTGCGAGCGCCCATTTGGTCAACCATGAAGCTGGTCAGTTTACCGTCTTTGATCAACTGGGTGCGCTGGGTTTCCATGCCTTCATCATCGATGTTGATCGATCCCCATTCATTTTCCATGGTGCCATCATCCACGGCGCTGACCGCAGGGTGGGCAATCATTTCGCCCATCTTGTCATGGAAGACAGAGGCTTTTTTCGCGACCGAAGTGGTTTCAAGCAAGTGGCCACATGCTTCGTGGAAAATAACGCCACCAAAGCCGTTGCCGATAATCACGGGCATTTCACCGGATGGGCAGTTCGCCGCAAACAGTTTTACCATGGCTTGTTTCGCCACCGTGTGACCCAGTTCGTTGGCATCCAGACGGGTATTAAACTCCCAGCCTGTCAGTGCCCCCGGGGCTTCAAAGCCCGTTGACTGCTCGCTGCCGTTCTGAGCAATCGCGGTGGCTGCTACGCGGGTATAGTGGCGGGTATCACCAATGTGTAAACCGGTAGAGTTGAAGATTTCGATTTGTTGTTCACGTTGCAGAATGCGGCCAATGAACTGATTGATTTTTTCATCTTCCGCACGGGCGGCAGTATTACATTGGCGCAGGAATTCAATTTTTGCTGCAAGGTGGCCGTCTTGACTCAGTGGCTGTTGGCACTGATGTTTGTTGGCATAACGGCTGAGGTTCAGTGAGCCAGCTGTCGCGATTTGATCGCGCTTGTCTTTGGCGGCAAGCAGGTCGGTGACGCGTTTTAGCTCTTCTTCGTCGGTGCTGTTGGTGTAGCCATAAAGCACTTTGTGACCAAAAAATAGGCGCACGCCGATCCCGAAGTCAATCCCGGAGTTGATCTTGTCAATCTCGCCGGAAATCAGCTCAACAGAGCTCGACTGATGGTGTTCTACGAATAATTCGGCAAAATCCGCACCGAGAAACAGTGCGTGATCAATAACCGCCTGGGCGGTTGCAGGGTTAAGCATAGTTGCTCCTTGCGTCGTATCAGCCTGATGGCTCAGGCTGTGAATGATTCATGTGGCAGAGCAGCAGTAACGCTCGCGACTGTGCCGACATGAAAAATAAACACTCTGATGTTTTCATTGAAATGAAAGCATTATGTAATCAGATTGTTTCTTTGTTTGCGAGTTTTTATGGGTGATAGTGCTAGTTCGCGTAAAAATTGGGTTATTTTTCACTCGTCATCGCACAAAGGATTTGTTCCAGCTCATCCCACGGCAGCAATTCTTTGTTGATCACTTCAATGCGTGATTCAAAGCCTTCCAGTGTTAGCTCATTCACTGACACCACTTGGTTGACCACGTTGAATGCAAAACAGCCCCGTTCGGTATTCACCACGGCTTTCACACGCTGTGCATTAAGATTAGTCAGTAGTGAGAAAAGTTGTGAGAAATCGAACAGTTGCTCGGCGGCAAAGAACCAGCCACAACTGCGGTAGCCTTGGCCGCTGTTTTCTTTGCGCACGAAGGTCTGCCCCGGCGCCAGTTCAAAGCCCGGCAGTGGTGCCGCTTCTTCGCTGTCTGCATGGTGGTGATGATCGTGACTGTGTGCGGCGTGACGGGCTAAACGCTCAACCTCCAACCATTCCAGTTGCAATTTACCTTGTTCAACCTGACCCACGACCGCTTTTTTCGGTTCGATTTGCTCAACGTAGGTTTCAAATGCGAACAGATCGTAATCTACACATTCATCGACCTTGTTCGCCACAACCACATCGGCCAGTGCAATCTGATCTTGGAAATTCTGATTATCGGTGTACAGGGTGTCAGAGAAGTGACGAGGATCCACCAGCGTAATCGTCGCTTTCAAATCGATGTATTGTTGGTAGGTGTCAGAGGTCAGCTTGCTGATGATCTCTTTTGGGTGCCCAAGGCCGGTTGGCTCAAGCAGCAGGCGGTCGGGTTTTTGTGCCAGCAGGGCATTGATGCCGACAGACATCGGTAAACCTGCCACACAGCACATGCAGCCGCCWGGGACTTCTTTCACGATGGCACCTTGCTGATCAAGGATCGCACCATCGACACCGACGTTGCCGAATTCATTGATAAGAATGGCCCATTTTTCATTTTCTGGCTTACGCGCCAAAAGTGACAAAATGGCCGTGGTTTTACCCGCACCAAGGAAGCCGGTAATAATATTGGTTGGAATGCGCTTCATAGATTCGTTTTATTCATCCTGATTGGTGGCTGTCATCATATCACTTAGGGTCTTGATGCGTTAACCGGTCACTTTCAGTCGTTGGATAAATCAGCAATCCCGCTCACATTCCGGTGAATACAAGGTCAAGGCAGGGCTAATTCTGGCCGATTTTTAAAGCCGTTCAACGCATCGGGGTTGGCCAGTGCGCCAAGGTTGTCCACGGGTTGATGGTGCACCACTTGCCGAACCGCCAATTCCACCAGTTTGCCTGAGCGGGTACGAGGAATGTCATTGACCGCCAATATCACCGCAGGCACATGCCGCGGAGAGCATTGTTCGCGGATCCGTTGGCTGATCTGCTGTTTGAGTGTGTTATCTAATGTGACCCCTTGTACTAACTGCAGAAACAACACCACACGCACATCGTGGCGGGTAGACGGGATGTCTTGGCTGATCACCACCGCATCAACAACGGCGTTAAAACGATTCACCTGCCGATAGATCTCGGCGGTACCAATGCGAACACCACCGGGGTTAAGCACGGCATCGGAGCGCCCATAAAACACCATGCCGCCAGTGGGCTGTAGCGACACATAATCCCCGTGATGCCACACATTGGGGAAGGTATCCCAATAGGCATGGTGATAGCGCGCGCCATCAGCATCTTGCCAGAAACCCCACGGCTGATTCGGGAAGCTGTTGGTGCACACCAGTTCTCCTTGCGTCTGTTGTAGCGGCGTGCCTTGCGGTGAAAATACCTGTACATCCATCGCCAATGCCCGTCCTTGGCATTCCCCGCGATACACGGGACTGATCGGGTTACCGAGGGCAAAGCAGCCGCAGATATCGGTACCACCAGAAATGGATGCCAGTTGCAGATCAGATTTGATGGCCTGATACACGTAATCAAATTGTTCAGGCGAGAGCACAGAGCCGGTAGAGAACAGCGTTTTGAGTGCGGTGAGGGAATGAGAATGGCGCGGAGCGATGGCGTGTTTTTCAAGACTTTCAAGGTATTTCGCAGACACGCCAAAGTGGGTAATGCCCGCATGATCGGCCAGATCCCACAGCACGTTGCCGTCAGGGTAAAACGGTGAGCCATCATACAGTACTAAGGTCGCGCCGGACGCCAAGCCGGAGACTAACCAGTTCCACATCATCCAGCCACACGTGGTGTAGTAAAACAGGGTGTCGGCGGGCTGAATATCACTATGGAGTTGATGCTCTTTAAGATGATTGAGTAGGGTGCCACCCACGGTGTGTACAATACACTTGGGTTTTCCGGTGGTGCCAGAGGAATACAAAATGCATAACGGGTGATTGAACGGCACGGGCACAAAGCCCAGTTCGCAGGGGCCAGAGCCACCACATACCTTTTCCCATGCGTCATACACGGGATGCGCTTGCGCTGTGCTCGTCGGTATATCCGGTTGTTCATGGTCAGAGGAATGAGAAAAGGGATGAGGTGAGTGGTAAGACGCCGCAAGATAAGCCACCGACACACAATGTGTCAGTGAGGGCAGTTGCGCCACAATGGCTGCGACTTTGTCATGCAGTGCATAAGCCTGCCCGTTAAAGGTGTAGCCATCGGCAAAGAACAGCACCTTGGGCGCGGTTTGTCCGAAGCGCTCCACCACGCTGTCGGTGCCAAAGTCCGGTGAGGTGGATGTCCAAATAGCACCTAATACACTGGTGGCTAACATTGCCACCACGGTATGTGGCAGATTGGGCAGATAGCCTGCGACCACATCCCCTTTACGCACGCCTGCCTGATGAAGGTATTGCGCCAGTTGTGCCGTTTGTTGATAAAGCTGCTGCCAGGTGAGGGATTCTGCCTGTTGTGGCTGCCCCTCTCGGTAAAAGAGGATCGCATTGGATTCGGCCTCACGGTGCCAATTTCTCAGGATGTTTTCAGCGTAATTCAGTTTGGCATGCGGGAACCATTGGGTGTCCTTGGCCGGTACGTCGCTGTCTGGTGGGCAATACGACACGGGGGGCTTTTTTGCGCCCACGACCTGACAGGCATCCCACAATTGGTCCCAAAAAATGTCACTGTGTGTCACGCTCCACGCGTGAAGCTGGGCGTAATCGGCAAACGGTCCATGCCCCTGCTGGGTGAGTTGCTGCATAAAGTGATGGAGTAAACTGGCACGGACACGGGCCGGAGAGGGCGTCCAAAGGGGCGTGGAAGATGACGCTGCATCGGTTTGTGTTTGTGAGGTTGTCATCATTGAACTCCTCGTCAGTGATCACCGACATTGTCAGGGTGGGCGGCAATGAACGCGGGCAGGGCTAAGCAGTGTTGTTCGATGGCGAGTAAGTGCGGAAAGGCCTGGAGGTCGAATCCAAACCGTTTGGCATTGTACAGCTGGGGGATCAAACATAAATCGGCCAGCATAGGGGTGTCCCCACAACAAAAGCGTGGTGTTTCCTGTGCGTTGCGGGTGCTAGAGGCTAGGGCGGTGGCTTGCCGCGAAATCAAGGTTTCTAAGGTTTGAAAACCGCGCTCCAGCCAGTGGTGATACCACACCATTTTTTCATTTTGCTGCACGCCAAATTCCGTATTGAGGTAATTCAATACCCGCAGATTATTGAGTGGGTGAATATCACACGCCACGGTCAAGGCCATTTCCCGGCAGCGGGCTTTTTGCCATAAGTCGCGCGGTAAAAGCGGCGGCTCAGGAAAACGTTCATCCAAGTATTCAATAATGGCTAATGACTGGCCGAGTACGCCTTGTGCGTGATGGTCTGGTTGTTCGTCATTGTTCACGTGTTCCTGTTCTTGCCTCTTATCTTGTCCTGGAGTGCGTTCGTCAGGGGCGTGGCCGTATTCAAGTGCAAAGCCCGCGTCTAATCCGGGCACTAAGCGGTGCGGGTTGATCGCACTGTACGCCGCGGCATTGTGTGCATCGTCGAGCAATGAAATGGGCACAGACTGATAATAAGCCTGCTTGAGGTTAAGGGCGATCCTGACCCGATATGCCGCCGACGAGCGGTAATAATCATAAAGCTTCATAGTCGCAATCCTGTTTATTATTCGTGCATGCGATGCTCCTGGCCATGCTGATATGGTTTCAATGCTAAAAACGGTGCGGATTGTGGTGATTCAGATCGTCTTCGCGGTATTGGTGGGTATAGCGCGTGACGGTTTGTTCAATCGCCCCAAAAATGGATTGCCCTTGTTCATCAGTCATGTCAATGCGCACGGTATCGCCAAAGGCCATAAAGGGCGTGCGGGGTTCGCCATGCTCCAGTATTTCCAGCATCCGTTTTTCAGCAATACAACATGAACCTTGGCTGCGATCTTTATTGGATACGGTGCCAGAACCAATAATACTGCCTGCACTGAGCGCCCGACTTTTGGCGGCGTGCTGCACCAGTTCGGCGAAATTGAACGTCATGTCTGTGCCTGCATGGGGTTGTCCAAACGGTTGGCCATTGAGCGACACCCGTAAGCGGTGGTGCAGTTTAAAATCATGCCAATGTTCACCCAGTTCGTCCGGCGTGACGGCCACCGGAGAAAATGCAGTAGACGGTTTGGATTGAAAGAACCCAAAGCCTTTGGCTAGTTCTGCGGGGATCAGTTGGCGTAGCGACACATCATTGACTAGCATCAACAACTGAATGTGGTCGTGGACTTCTTCGGTGCGGATCCCCATCGGAACGTCATCGCTCACAATGGCGATTTCCCCTTCAAAATCGATCCCCCAGCGTTCATCGGCCATCAAAATGTCATCGGTCGGACCATAAAAGCGATCCGACATGCCTTGGTACATCAGCGGATCTGTCCAAAAGCTGTCAGGCATTTCTGCCCCTCGGGCTTTGCGGACTAATTCAACGTGGTTGACGTAAGCACTGCCATCCGCCCATTGGTAGGCGCGCGGCAGCGGCGAACTGCATAAGCGGGCATTGAACGGAAACGCGTTCGGGGCGTGGCCGTCATTGAGTTGCTGATAAAGGTGCTGCAGAGGTTGTTCGACCAATGCCCAGTTATCGAGGGCAAATTGCAGTGTTGGGGCGATGTCGTGGGCATGGACAGCAAGGCGTAAATCACGGGAAACGATGATCAACTGTCCATCACGGCCTTGATTGAGAGAGGCAAATTTCACGGCGTTTATCTCCTTACAGCAGAGCGTCTCGCATTAGCGTGACGGCGGCGTGGGGTTTAACCAAGCGTAGACATAATCGGTGTTCTCTACCCCCTCCGGTAAATCCGCCACATCCAGTGGGTAACGGGCATCGATCATCACGGCCACTTCATCGGTGTCTTTTTTCACTGGCGCGTCGGGTGACAAACTGGCCGCCAAGGCTTTGGGGTGGGGGCCATGAGAAAAGCCGCAAGGGTGATGGGTGATCATGCCGGCTTCAATGTTATCGCGGCTGAAAAAGTTGCCACGGTGATAGAACAGTACTTCATCGTAGTCATCATTGTTGTGGAAGAACGGTACCTTCAATGCGCCGGGATCGGTTTCCATCGGACGGGGGACAAAGGTACAAATCACAAAACCCTCGGCCACAAAGGTAGTATGGGCAGAGGGGGGAACATGATAGCGGTGACTCATGATGGGGCGAATTGCCCGCCAATTGAGCTTGAAGGCGGTCAGGTTACCTTTCCAACCTTGTGCATCTAACGGGTTGTACGGGTAGGTCAGAATATTGAGTTGATTACGTGCTTTGAGGTACACCTGCCACGGTTGCGTGTCACTGGCTTGGGTTTGGCTTTGCTGGGCGAGAAACGCGTCATTGATTTTTGCGTGTTCTAACATGCCGGGGTCATAAATCGCATGCTGACCTATCAAGCCGCGATCGGCCATTTGATAACTGCTGTGAGTCGCTTCAATCATCAGCAGCGTCATCGGCGTATGCGGGACAAGACGCCAGCTGGTGGCGCGGGGCAGTACGACATAATCCCCTTCCTCAAGCGGTAAATGGCCGTAATCACAAAACAGATCGCCACTGCCATGATGGATAAAAAACACCTCATCCCCATCGCCATTGCGGGCCAAATGGGCCATGGCGTGGTCGCAGCGCCAAATTCGCAGTTTGAGTTGATGGTTCGTGAGCAGCAGCGGCGCTTGCCATGGGGAATCCACGGTGGCATCCAGTTTGTTGGTGTCTAACGCGCGGGGACGCAAAGGGCCTTCCCATTGAATCCAGCCCGTCGGCGGGTGAGTGTGGTACATGTGGCTGGCGGGGCCGAAAAAGCCTTCTTTGCCGCATTCGCGCTCATAGGTGCCATCCGGTAAATCACAGTGCGCCTGACGCGAGGCACGTCCTTCGGTGATGGGAAACTGAAACCATTGTGGCATGGCGTCCTCCTTGGCGAGTGAACCGACAGAGAGTAGCGAGTCGATAGCATGATTAATTTAACTTTGGTTCACACGGGGCAATACAGCAATAAATCGACGAGGAAGCTAACGCACAGTTGTAAAAATTTGCTTACAGCTTGCTAGGTACTCAATGTTGAGACCGACTTTATTGAGTGTGTTATCCCTACCTACGCTCAATATAAGGCGTTTTATTGCGAGTTTTTTTGCGAGTTAGGGGGACTGTATGACGCAATACGTATCAAAGAAACCGGACCCGCAAGGGATCGTACATTGGACCGAGGAAGAAAATGCGGTGTGGCATGATTTGGTGACTCGGCAACGCCAATGCTTGCCTCAGCGTGCCTGTCAGGCGTACTTGCATGGACTGGATTTACTCGATCTACCGACGCACCGTGTACCACAGCTTGAAGAAATCAATCACGTATTACGCCAAACCACCGGCTGGCAATGCACGGCGGTGCCGGCGCTCATCAATTTTGACCGGTTCTTCTCGCTATTGTCTCAGCGGCAGTTTCCGGTAGCGACGTTCCTGCGTACCCGTGAAGAGTTTGATTACCTGCAAGAGCCAGACTTTTTTCATGAAATCTTTGGGCATTGTGCCATGCTGACGAATCCGGCTTTTGCGGAATTTACCCATAAATACGGTCAGCTTGGGTTAAATGCCAGCCATGAGGACAGGGTGTATCTGGCGCGTCTGTATTGGTTTACGGTGGAGTTCGGATTACTGAAAGAAACACAAGGCACGGCAGACACGCCCGCGACGCGGATTTACGGGGGCGGGATTTTATCGTCGCCAGGGGAAACCCAATACGCTTTGTTGGCTAATGACGATTTGCAGGCTGACAGTCAGAGGACGAAGCCGGTTCACCAGCCTTTTGATCCGGTCGAAATCATGCGTACGCCTTACCGCATCGACATCATGCAGCCCGTCTATTTTGTACTGGACTCGATTCAGCAGTTATACGATGTCGCTCAAATGGATGTCATGGCGTTAGTGGCAGAGGCGAAAGCCAAAGGGTTGCATAAGCCATTGTTTGAAGCCAAGGTGAAGCCAACGCATGCAGCGACTGAAAACAGTTGATGTGTACAAGAGAATAAGCGGAAGATAATACATTCAGCAAAGGAGATCAGTGATGACGGCATTGAATACATTACAGTGTGAAGCGTGCCAAGCAGGGGCGCAAACAGTGACGGAAGCCGAATTGGTGAGTTTGATGGTCGAATTGCCTGACTGGACGGTGATAGATCGCGAGGGTATTCAGCAATTAGAACGTCAGTTTGTGTTTAAAAACTTCAAACTGGCGTGGGCACTGACTGATAAAATAGCGGCCTTGGCGGAAGCAGAAAAACATCACCCGGAAATTACCTTGGAGTGGGGGAAAGTGACGGTGCGATGGTGGAGTCATTCGGCCAACGGGCTGCATAAAAATGATTTCATTTGTGCAGCCAAAACGGATGTGTTGTTGGTGGAATAGGTGAGAATATAAGCGCTATGATGGCGGCGCTTGTGGGTGATTATTATGAATGCTGTTTTTTATTTAAGGGTTTGATACTATTTTCGGTGAGGTTGGGTATATAATGATTTAATGTCAAATTGTCAGGGTGTTACATGAGCAAACCACAAGAGCCACCAATGCTTGTCGGATGCGAAGAATGCGGTTTAGTGGTTGAACTGCCCGTGTTGGCAGATAATGAAAAAGCGTCATGCCCCCGATGTGAACATACGTTAGTCAAACGTATTGCCCAGCCGTTTCAACGTCCCCTTTCTTACGGGATCGCTTGCCTCGTGATGTTGGTGGCAAGTATCAGTTTTCCTTTCATGTCATTTAGCGTCAAAGGGATCAGCCAAGAAATCACACTAATGCATGCGGCAACGATGCTGAATGTGTTTGAAAACAGCTTGTTGGCGATTCTATTATTGCTAACCGTGTTAGTGTTACCGGCGGCGTATCTCGCCTCATTACTTTACCTGTATTACCGAGCCGGACGGATATTGACCGGCAAATCAAGCAAGGTCATTTCAGTCGGTGAAAAGCGCTTATGCCGTGGCATGATTGCGATAGAGCCGTGGTTGATGGTGGATGTTTTTTTGATTGGGGTATTGGTCAGCTTAATCAAAATTGCGTCGTTGGCAGATATCGGACTCGGTATGTCTTTTTGGGCGTTCTGTCTGTATACCTTGTTGGTGGTGAAATGCGTCTCAATGGCTGACCGTACTTGGTTGTGGCTGCAATTTTTGCCGCTTAAGCCCATAGACGGGGTGAAAGCCGGTGATTGCCATCACGATCATAACCATGTCAGCTGTCATATTTGTGCGCAGTTGAACCCGATGACGGACGAGAAACATCCCCGTTGTTGCCGCTGCCACGGTAAATTACACCCGTATGCGCCCGACAGAATGCTACAACGGTCATGGGCCTTATTGATTGCCGCGTGTGTCTTTTTGTTGCCTGCGAATTTGTACCCCATGATGTATACCGTCAGCTTAGGCAAATCGGAAGGATCCACCATCATGGAAGGGGTCGTGTTATTGTGGCAGTTAAAGTCGTACCCCATTGCCGCTGTGATTTTCATTGCCAGTATCATAATCCCGTTATCCAAAGTCTTTGCCTTAGTGTGGTTGTATATCCATGCCAAAAAAGGTGTGCTAACGGACGAGAAAAAAGCGATCAGAAACCTTAAGCTGTACCGTATGACGGAATTTATTGGGCGCTGGTCGATGATTGATATCTTCGTGGTGGCGATTTTGGTTGCTTTGGTGCAACTGCAAAATCTCATGGCGATTTATCCCGGTCCCGCCGCCCTGTCATTTGCTTGTGTGGTGTTGCTCACCATGTTGTCGGCAATGACGTTTGACCCTCGAGTCTTCTGGCAGAAGGAAACAGATGTTGCGGCATCTTCTGCGCGTGAAAACCATTATAAAGAGAAAGCGAGTTTATGAGCGAGCAACCAGCATCAAGGGCAAAGACCCAATCGATAAAGCAGGTGTCTTCCATCTGGCTAGTACCGATGATTGCCATCGGTATCGGTATTTGGATGTTATTTCAGTTTATGACCAGCCAAGGGCCGGAAATTACCCTGAAAATGGATACCGCCGAAGGCATTGAAGTCGGGAAAACAGAGATCAAAGCACTAAACGTAAAAGTCGGTGTGGTCACGGGTGTGACCCTGAACGAAGACTACAGTGCGATTGAAGTGACCGCGCAAATGGACAAAGACGCCGCGCGTATGCTCAAAGATGACACCCTGTTTTGGGTGGTGAAGCCGCGTATCGGAAAATCGGGCGTGTCGGGGTTAGAAACCTTGTTGTCCGGTTCTTATATTCAGCTCCAGCCAGGGCGTTCAGAAAAAGATAAACGCCACTTTGAAGTACTGGATGTCCCGCCTGTTGCACCGCCAGATGCCAAAGGCTTGCGCTTGGTATTAAGCCATAACGAAGCCGGCAAATTGGCGGTGGGTGATCCGGTCTTGTATGAAGGTTTTACCGTGGGCCGCGTCGAGCAAACCACGTTTGACACCAAAACCAAAAAAGCCAATTACCACCTGTTTATTTTCCAGCCTTATGACAGTTTGATCCGTAAACGTACCCGTTTCTGGTTGACCTCAGGAGTGGATCTGCAAATGTCGGCGGAAGGCTTTAATTTGAAAATTGGGTCGATTGAATCGTTGATCACCGGTGGTGTGAGCTTTAAAGTGCCGAATGGTCGTGAGCCGGGTGAGCTGGTCACCAAGCAGATGTCGAAGTTCCGTCTGTACAATAATATGAAAGACGTGCGTGAACGCTTCTTTGATGAATACCTTGAGTACGTCATGCTGTTTGATGAGTCTGTGCGCGGCTTGAAGCCAGGGGCGCCTATCGAATACCGCGGTATTCGTATTGGTACAGTGAAAAAAGTGCCACTGAACCTGCCAACGGCAAGTGAAGGCTTTACCAATAAAGACATTCCGGTATTGATACGCATCGAACTGGGCCGAGTGAATACGCATGTGCATTACACGTCGTTGGCTGAGCTAAAAGCAAGTCTTGATGAGGAATTTAAAAATGGCCTGCGTGCAACACTGAAAACAGGCAATTTGCTCACGGGTGCCTTGTTGATTGATACCGAGGTGTATCCGGACGATAAAATGCCGAAGAACACGCACTATGCGAACTACGATATCTTCCCAACGAAAGCGGGTGGTTTTGCGCAGTTCCAGAAACAAGTGTCATCTATCTTGAATAAGATCAATAACCTGCCGGTTGAAGATACCTTGTTGACGCTTAACCGCACGTTGGAATCATCACAACAAACAATGGCTGCGGCAGAAAAAGTGGCTAATGAAGTGAATAAGCTGCTGGCGAAGCAAGATACACAGGCGATCCCGACGGAAATCCGCGACAGTTTGCAGCAGATCCAAGAAACCTTAAACGGGTATGGGCCTGAAGGCGCACCGTATCAGAACTTGCAACAAGCCCTCGATCAGTTTGAGCAAGTGATGACGGAGTTGCAGCCGGTGTTGAGACAGCTCAATGAGAAACCGAATTCATTAATTTTCACGGGTGAAAAACCGGCCGATCCGATTCCGGTACGAGGACAATAAGCATGTACAAAAGCCTTTTAGCCGCCGCCGTGCTCGTTTTGGCCGGATGCAGCAGTACCGCAGAGCCGGTGACGACGACGTATTTGTTGCCAATGAATGAGGCATCAACGACCTTGCTTAGCGCGACTGCGCAACAGCCCGTTATGATCGTTCGCCCGGTCGAGGTGGCGCAGCATTTGGGCGGCACCGGATTGGTGTACCAAGTGAGCCCGACCGAAGTGGTACAAGCACAACATAATTTGTGGGCGGAAAGCCTGTCAAAGCAACTTACCCGCGCGGTGATTGACGATTTGCGTCAAAAGCAATCGACCTATTGGTTTGATCAACTGACCCCTGTGGTGAATGCGATGGACCTGCCTAAACTGCAGCTACAATTTACGCAGTTTAACGGCCACTATTCAGGGTTGGCACAGTTAAGTGGCCAATGGATGGTTGTGAATGGTGAAGGGGAGGCGGTGATCCGTCAGCCATTCTTCATTCAGGTACCGTTGGCTGAAGACGGTTACAACGCGCAGGTGAAAGCCCTGTCTGAAGGGGTTGAGCGTCTGACGACACAAATCAGTCAGCGAGTGAGCCATCTTCGCTTGTAGCCTGCTTATCTGTAATCTCTAGCTTGTAAGCCGCTTGCCTTGCAATAAAAAAGATAGCCTTCTGGCTATCTTTTTTGTTTCTGCTTTCAGGTTAGAGCGCGCCGCTAGATCGCCCGATGTCACTTTTGGGGATACTGGCGATAGAACCCATTGGTCCAACATTCTGGCAAGTCCTCGCCGGAAGGGAACGACAGTTGCTGCTTGTTGATTTTCACCGGATCGGCAAGATCTTCGCCTGACTGGTATTGCACCGTGACTTGTGAATAAAACGGGTTAACCAGTGATGACATATCCACCACATCGACCAGATCGCCAGTTCGTGCTTCTTTCAAAAACATCACTTTATCTCCAAAGTCTGCGGTAAAACGCGTTAAAAATATTGCTAATCTCCTATGATGTGGGGATATAAAGCAAATAATCACAACGCTTTAGTCTAAGTATGGCTGAATTTAAGCGCTTTGCTGATTGCATTGCACTATGCGGTTCTGTAAAGACGGACCGCTAAATACGGGTTATGTAAACACAGATATTTAAATCGATAAGGACAGAAGACACAGATGAGTAAGTATTACTGGGGAATCGATCTGGGCGGCACAAAGATTGAGTGTGCGGTGATGGCGTATGATGATGACCGTTGTGTATTAAGGGAACGTATCCCGACCGAAGGCGAGAAAGGTTATCAGCATGTCATTAACCAAATTAAACGCCTGATTGACCGCTGTATTGAGCTGGTAGGGGAATCCCCGTCGGCGGTGGGGTTTGGTACGCCGGGTACGTTAGACCCTGCGACCGGCGTGATGAAAAACTGTAACTCTACCCACCTTAACGGTCAGCCGCTAGACAAAGATTTAACCGCCTGTTTGGGTGTGCCGGTGAAGTTGGCGAATGATGCCAACTGTTTCGCCTTGGCAGAAGCCAAGCTGGGGGCTGCACATGCGATTAATCCAGGTGCGGAAGTGGTGTTTGGTATCATCATGGGCACCGGTGTTGGGGCCGGTATTGTGGTCAATGGTAAGCCATTATACGGCTGCCACGGTATTGCAGGTGAATGGGGGCATAACCCGTTAGAGCTGGATGGCGCCCTTTGTTATTGTGGTCAGCACGGCTGTGTTGAAACGGTATTGTCGGGCACAGGCTTAGAGCGTTTCTACAATCAGTCAGCGCAAACGGAACAGAAAGTCCGCTTGCCTGAGATTTTAACGATGGCGCAAGAGGGTGATGCGCTGGCGTTAGAAACGATCGGCCGTATGCATGCATACTTTGGTGTCGCCGTGGCGCGTATTATCAATGTGCTTGATCCTGATGTGATTGTTGTCGGCGGTGGTGTGGGGAATATTGACTCACTGTACGAGCAAGGCAAGCAAGCCATTTTGCCACACCTATTTAACCCTGTGTTGAATACACATATTGTGAAACCACAATTGGGTGACAGTGCGGGTGTATTTGGTGCGGCTATGCTGGTTAAATAACATCGATAAATAACGTTGGTTAAGTAATGCGGCATTAATCATCGGGTTCGGTGGACGGGGTAAAAGCTCCCCAAAATCGCAATCACGGTTAAAGAGAAAGAGGCGACCTAACAGGTGGCCTCTTTTTATTGGTATCGTTAGTGTTAGTGCATGGCGCATGCATAAGCATAAGCATAAGCATAAGAAGTCAAAAGGTTAGAAGATAAAATTCAACATTAAGGTGTACACGTTGGCGTCTTTGTCTTCTCCTGACACTTTAGGTGGCGCAATAAATTGGCCAATATCAAACTGGTCATAATCGGCGCTTCTCATGTATACCCCTTGCCATTCCCCGTTGAGGGAAATCGTTGGCGTGACGTCGTAACGTACACCTAACGTTGCCCCGCGCGTTTTACGGCGCTGGTGGCTCTCTTCATACACGGCATATGGCGTAAACTTATCCCACGTGTAGGCGGCAGACACATACCAGTTACTCTGGATATTATCAGTGTGTACTTCGGCCATAAATTGCCAGTTATTGAAGAGGTATTCTGCACCCAAGGTATAAATGTTCAGTGTTTCTTCGGCAGGGTTAACGTCTGTCGTCATTGTGTATTCAGTACGTAAGTAACTGAAGTGAAGGCGATAATCAAACCCATTCAATTCCGCAGAAAGACCGGCAAGGTAATCGGCATCCACTGTGATCTTTCTTGCGCCTACTTTTATATCGTTATTACGACCAAAGCCATAGAACGGTGAGGCGCTCATTACCAACTCATCATTTAGCTCGAATTGCCATGTGGCACTCAGGCCATCATAGAACGTCACCCCTAATAAGCTGTCGTATACACTTTGCGGTGGACGTGCCCACGGATAGGCTTGACCCACGTAATAATATTGCGAGACTAAAAAGAGCGGAATGCGCAATCGCCCCCCTTGGAAAGTTAAGCTGTCGTATTCATAGCTGAGGTAAGCCCATTCCAACTCAGGATCGGACCACTCATCTTGTGGCCGTTTAATCACTTGTACGGAGGCATTGAACGCATCAGACAAGGCCAAGTCGGCTTGCAGGCCGAAAGTGGTATCACAGTCGTAACAGGTATCGTCATTGATTTCGCGGTGGACGAAAATCGGCACGCTGTTGTCAGATTGCGTAATAGAGGTTGAACCAAACCCACTGATTGATAAGTTGTCGGTAATGGAAATCGCCGCCATTCCACTGTAAGGGATCACAAGCAAAGACAGCGGAAGAAAAGGAAATTTAGCCATGTCTTTACTCTCCTTGTAAGACGGTAATTAAAATATTGGCGTTTTCAGGCACGGCATTGATGGGGGCATAAGCAATACCGTTGGGGTTGGCATTGAGCCATTCAATAATGTCTTTAATGTCATCACTACTGAGTTCTTCCGGCGGTTTTCCTTTGCCTGAAAATGACAAGCTGGCCCAATAGCCATTCATTTGCGTGACCGATTTACCGAGCAGCATAGTATAAAATTCGTCACGGTGGAGAGAATGTTCCGGTAAATCCACCAAAATAATTTTAATACTGCCATTAATCTTCTTTGTTTTTCCTTTATACAGCATTCTTGTTTTGCTTTTCGTTAATGGGGGGAGATCACCATTCATCGAAAATACGGCAAAATCCACCTCCTGTTCTGTGTTGGCCTGCACAGTTACACTACCTAACATCAGGGTCGCCCCTATGAGTAATGTTGGAAAAAAAGTGAGAAAACTCAGTCCATTGAACATCAATAAATTTCCATCATCGTTAATTAACCCTGCTATAAATACTAGTAGACATTGATGTTACTACAACTAGGCAAAACAATAATTTTGACAAGGAGCGACTATGGGCCTATTGAATGGCTTCTCAATAAAACTTAGGCTACTTTGCTTAGTGGTATTGCCACTGATTTTTGCCTCGATTTATACGGTGGTTGAGTTAAAGTTATTGTTTGAACGCGTCAACAATTTGAATGCCTTACAGTCGAGAATGGCGCTGTTAGCAACGGGGTCAGAATTTTCGGACACCGTACATGAATTGAAGCTGTCAAAATTGAATGATCGCCCTGCTGCAGAGGCAACCCAGCAAGCTGTGCAGATGACCTCGAAAATGGCGGCATTAAGCAGCCAAGCATTTAGTGCAGACACCACGGCCGAAATGCAGCTCATCAATGAAGAGATGCAGGTGCTGATTAACGATTATCCGGACATTGCTGCTGAAGAGATTAATGACTGGTCTGAGTGGGGGGTTGATCTCGCTGTACAACGCTTGGTGTTGTTAGAAAAGTCCGTGCTGGATGTGCACGATGGCAGTATTGAGCAGCAATTGTCGATCCTGTATCAACTGCAATGGTTGAAGTTATGGGCACAGCAAGAAAATTGGTACATCCACTTAATGTATAACCACCCTGAACTCACCGAGTTCACCGATCCCCTCGATACGGTCATCGAGCGCCAGCAATTAACCATTGAGCGCTATTTAACGATCAATGCGACCCCGCAGCAAATAGAACTACTCAGTCAGACTTTTGCAGATTCCGCTTTTGCCGACAGCTTCCAAATCCGTAATGCGGTATTTTCAGGTGAGCTTGCGGGACGCGACAACACACAGGATATAGCAACACTAGATAAGCGCCTTTCACTTATTCAATTTGTCGTTGAAAATATTAGCCAGCAATTGACGACGAATATCGATGCGTCGATTCAGCATGCGAAGCAAATGATTGTTGCGTATTTAGTGGCGATTGTGCTTTCAACACTCTTGTTGATTTTGCTAGGTACCAACCTTATTCATCGTATTGGTAGTTACCTTGACCGTATTTTACAGGGTATGGCCAATTTGGAGCACCCAGAAAAGGGGAACGCCAAAATTACGGTGGACGGTAATGATGAATTTACCGTCTTTAGTCATCAGCTTAATCAGCTCATTGAAGAGCGCGTGCAAAATCAGAAAAACCTGATACAAGCAAAGGAAGAAGCGGAAAAAGCCAGCTTGGCCAAGAGTTCGTTTTTGGCCAACATGTCACACGAAATTCGTACACCGCTTAATGGGATCATTGGGATGTCCGGTATTTTGACGGATACCAAATTGACGCCCTCTCAATCGGAATACGTGCAGACCATCGAAACGTCATCGCAAACCTTGCTGTTACTTATTAACGATATTCTTGATTTATCGAAAATTGAATCGGGAAATTTAGTGCTTTCACCGAGTGAGTGCCGTGTGCGTGAAGTCGCTTACGATACCATGTCGATTGTATTGGCGAAGGCAAGAACCGGTTTGGCATTAAATGTACAACTGGAACATGATGTGCCAGATATCGTGAAAATGGATGAATACCGCTTACGGCAGGTAATGATGAACTTGGCGTCGAATGCGGTGAAATTTACCGAATCTGGCAGTGTGACGATTTCGATTCGTCAGCAAGAGCATGCGGAGGAAGGCAAAGTCAGTCTACGCTTTGCTGTCACGGATACCGGGATCGGCATTGCGAAAGAAAAACAAAAACAGGTGTTTGCGCCGTTTACGCAAGAAGATGGTTCCATTACCCGGGAATTTGGTGGTACCGGGCTTGGTTTGGCTATTTGTCGCCAATTGGTTGATTTGATGGGGGGAGAGATTGCCCTTGAATCAGAAAAAGGGCAGGGAAGTACGTTCTACTTCACGTTAACCGTTGAGGTGATTCAACAAAAAGCAGAGGCACTCAAAGGATGCCAAGGGAAAACCTTACGCATTATTGCCCCTGACCCACAACGTACAGATGTTGTGGAGCGCCTGTGCTTTGAAAGTGCATTTTACGGCATAAATACGACAGTTTCGCATGATATCGAGGCAGACATTGCGCAAGAGAACGTTGATGCCTTGGTGTATTGCCCCTCTCACGCGGGCAATGTGGCGCAGGAACTTAAGCAACTGCATAACACTTGCCCGGGGTTACCTATTTTGTTGGGTTGCCAGCACGCTGATGATCATAGCAATGTCGACGACAACATCATGGGGATTATTTCGTTACCTTTGTTGGGGCACCGTTTTTCAAGAGTGGTACAGAATGCATTGACACATACCGTGAAGGCATCAGAGAGCGTAGAGGCCAATACGGCGATAGAAGCGGTTGCCGCGATTCAACAGAAGATATTGATTGTTGAAGATAATCAGGTGAATCAGCGTGTTGCTGGTCTATTTTTAACCAAAGCGGGTTATGCATGCGAATTTGCCCATAATGGACAAGAAGCGGTAGATATGATCACGGCAGAGAAGGTGTATAACGCCGTACTCATGGACTGTATGATGCCTGTGATGGATGGCTTCACGGCGACTAAAAATATTCGGGAATGGGAAAGTGCGAACAGTAAAGTCGCCGTGCCCATCATTGCGTTGACGGCGAGTGTACTCGATGAAGATATCAGTAAGTGTTTTGATGTGGGTATGGATGACTATGTCGCCAAACCGTTCAAAAAAGCCATCCTACTGGGTAAGTTAGAAAAATGGGCAGAAATGGCGTGATCATGTGTTAAAGGCTAATATTGACACAACACTTCACCCGTAAAGATACGAGAGGGAGAGCATAATGCTCTCCTTTTTGTGCGAGATCGCTGACAAGGTGTGACATGTTATAAATAAT